>NZ_JAWPBF010000014.1:0-154461 GCF_033341895.1 Citrobacter sp. HN-141
TAAAGAGCAGTTGCGACGCGCTTTAGCGCTCTGTCGCGAGGTGGCGTATATTACGCTTTCCTCTTTCAGAGTCAACCCTCATTTTCAGGTTTTTCTCTTCAACCGAGCCGGCTGTTTGCGTGAAGTGATTCACATCCGCCGTGTCGATGGAGGCGCATTATAGGGAGTTTCCTGTGGCCCGCAACCCTTAAATGACAGAAAAATGACTGACTGCTGCATTCCACAGCAAAAGCCCGCCTTATACCCATTTACACACAGAGTTATCCACAAAGCCGTCAATATTTCCTGCATCACATCCCGGAAAAAGAAGAAACCAACATTGAATTCTCTTTTCTATATAGAAAGAAAATAACGAATGCCCGTTTTCTACTCCATATATAAGAAGGGATGGCGGCGGGAGCGCCCGGCCCCCCCTACTACCTTTGAATTACGTACCTCATCAGGCGATAATACCCGTACAAATAGTGATTCCAGGACTGCGATGAGACACCCTCTGCAACGAACTGCTATACGCAAACGCCCGATGAAACTCGGCACAACCGTGATCCTCATGGTCAGCGCTGTCCTCTTTTCTGTGCTGCTCGTCGTTCATTTGATTTACTTCTCGCAAATCAGCAACACGACACGTGATGCATTAGCAGACAAAGCGCTTGCGGTAGCGCGAACGTTGGCAAACTCTCCTGAGATCCGCGAAGGGCTCAAGAAAAAGCCTGAGGACAGCGGTATCCAGGCAATTGCTCAGGCAGTAAATAAGCGCAACGATTTTTTATTTATCGTCGTCACGGATATGAAAAGCATTCGTTATTCGCACCCTGAAGCACAACGCATCGGCCAACCGTTTAAAGGCGACGACATCCTGTTGGCGTTGCAGGGCAAAGAGAACGTTGCCATTAATCGCGGCTTTCTGGCTAAAGCGCTACGCGTTTTCACCCCCATTTATGACGAACATCACCAGCAGATTGGGGTTGTGTCGATTGGTCTCGAGCTAAGCAGGGTCACTGAGCAGATCAATAACAGCCGCGGCAGTATCTTTTGGTCCATCTTATTTGGCGTTCTGGTTGGGTTACTCGGTACCTGGGTATTGGTGAAGGTTCTCAAACGCATTCTGTTTGGTCTGGAGCCTTATGAAATATCCAACCTGTTCGAACAGCGCCAGGCGATGTTGCACTCTATAAAGGAGGGGGTCATTGCCGTTGATGATAGTGGTGAGGTCACGCTAATAAACCAGGCCGCTCAGGAGCTGCTGGATTACCGTAAGTCGCAGGATGATGCCCAGCTTTCCACGCTCAGCCATGCGTGGTCTCAGGTAGTCGACCTTTCGCAGGTACTACGTGATGGAACGCCACGCCGTGATGAGGAGATCACGGTGAAGGACCGGCTGCTTTTAATCAACACCGTTCCAGTACTCAGCAATGGCAAAATCATCGGGGCAATTTCAACGTTCAGAGACAAGACCGAAGTCCGTAAACTCATGCAACGTTTGGATGGTATGGTCAACTATGCCGATGCACTTCGTGAACGATCCCACGAATTCATGAACAAGTTACACGTGATTCTGGGATTATTGCACCTGAAAAGTTATAAGCAGTTGGAAAATTACATCCTTAAGACGGCCAACAATTATCAGGAAGAGATTGGCTCGCTGTTAGGCAAAATAAAATCACCGGTGATCGCAGGCTTTTTACTCAGTAAGATTAATCGCACATCTGATTCAGGTCATAGCCTGATCATTAGTAATGAAAGCCAGTTGCCGGAAAACAGTAATGAAGATCAGGTGGCGGTGTTGATCACCGTGCTGGGTAATTTGATTGAAAACGCCCTGGAGGCGCTAGGTCAAGAACCGGGGGGTGAGATCAGCGTATCCTTACATTATCGACACGGCTGGTTGCATTGCGAAGTGAATGACGATGGTCCGGGGATCGCCCCCGAACACATCGACCACATCTTTGAGAAGGGCGTCTCGTCAAAAGGAACCGAACGAGGCGTCGGTTTAGCACTTGTGAAACAGCAGGTTGAAAACGTTGGCGGCAATATTTCCGTCGAATCCGAACCTGGGGTCTTCACCCAATTTTTTGTACAGTTACCGTGGAATGGTGAGAGGGCCAGCAGATGATCAATGTCTTAATTGTCGATGACGATGCAATGGTAGCGGAGTTAAACCGCCGTTATGTCGCGCAGCTCTCTGGTTTTCATTGCTGTGGAACGGCCTCTACTCTCGAAAAAGCCAAAGAGATCATCTTTCATGGCGAACATCATATTGACCTGATTCTACTGGATATTTATATGCAGAAAGAAAACGGTCTGGACCTGTTACCCATTCTGCACAGCGAAGGCTGTAAATGTGATGTCATCGTCATCTCCTCCGCTGCCGATGCGACAACCATCAAAGACTCACTCCACTACGGTGTCGTTGACTATCTGATCAAACCGTTTCAGGCCTCACGCTTTGAAGAAGCCTTAACCAACTGGCTGCAGAAGAAAACGGATATGGAGAAGCACCAGTACTATGAACAGTCAGAGCTTGATCAGCTGATTCATGGTAGCACGTCCAGCGAGCAGGAAACGCGGCGCTTACCCAAAGGGCTGACACCACAAACGTTACGTACGCTGTGCCAGTGGATTGATGAGCATCAGGACCAGGAGTTCTCCACGGATGAGCTAGCTAACGAGGTCAATATCTCCCGGGTCTCGTGCCGTAAATACCTTATCTGGCTCGTCAATTGTCATATCTTATTTACCAGTATCCACTATGGTGTTACTGGCCGACCGGTTTACCGCTACCGCGTTCAGGCAGAGCATTACTCATTGCTTAAACAATACTGCCAATAAAACGCTCCCCCAGGGATTATTCGTTATATAAAAGTAACAATTATTAAAATAATGAAAAATCCCTTTTTATCCCGCAAAAACAGATAAATAGTGAATTTGCGTTAGATCAAATATATTTGTATAAGACATGTTAAATTTATTATTCTGTTATTGATAAACATCACACTGTTTTTAATTTCAAAATCGCTAACAAAAGTTAATTAAGTATTAACTAACTCACAGAGTGTGTATTTTTACTCCTAAAGGATTAGTCTGAATTTTATCAGACATAAAAATCTAAGCTGGTAGCAATGGAGACCATGCTACGTACTATGGACACCGTACATTTTTGTGAGCAAATAAACGTATCCGTACGCCAGACTCATTACCACATGACATGGCGTGACCGCGATCACATAAAGAATACACTCACCTGGTATACCGGTGTTTCACGTAATAGCGGACAACGTAGAACCGACGGTCAGCACCCGGAAAACCGGTGTAAGCCAGCCAAACTACAGCGTCAGCCGCAGCGCTTCATAACCAGCTCTACTTCCCATCGCCTGAGGATCCTCTCCTCTGATCAATGCCATAGAAAAAAGCTAAATATTTCCAAAAATTTATAAAAAAATTCTGGCCAGATATTTAAACATTAATCGCAAATACGGACATATCGAATACTGACCATTTTTTGATGCTTATTCCGGCAAAAAAGAATGTGCCACAGATCCATTTTTCAAAAAATTGACTGGGTTTTTCGCGAGGGTAAATAAAATGTTATTTAGTATACAACTTCTCATAATATTAATATGTTTGTTTTATGGCGCCAGAAAGGGCGGTATCGCGCTGGGTTTGTTAGGCGGTATCGGCCTGGTTATTCTGGTTTTCGTGTTCCATCTCCAGCCGGGTAAACCCCCTGTTGATGTAATGCTGGTTATTATTGCCGTGGTGGCCGCATCTGCAACCTTGCAAGCCTCCGGCGGTCTTGACGTTATGCTGCAAATTGCTGAAAAGCTGCTGCGTCGTAACCCAAAATACGTTTCTATCGTAGCACCGTTTGTTACCTGTACCCTGACTATCCTGTGCGGTACCGGCCACGTGGTGTACACCATTCTGCCAATCATTTATGACGTCGCCATTAAGAACAATATTCGCCCGGAACGCCCAATGGCGGCGAGTTCTATCGGTGCACAGATGGGGATTATCGCCAGTCCGGTTTCCGTAGCCGTTGTCTCGCTGGTTGCGATGCTGGGTAACGTGACATTTGAAGGCAAGCACCTCGAATTCCTCGACCTGCTCGGCATCACCATTCCATCTACCCTGCTGGGTATCCTGGCTATCGGTATTTTCAGCTGGTTCCGTGGTAAAGATCTGGATAAAGACGAAGAGTTCCAGAAGTTTATTTCCGTACCTGAAAACCATCACTATGTGTATGGCGACACGGCAACACTGTTAGACAAAAAACTGCCGAAAAGTAACTGGCTGGCAATGTGGATCTTCCTCGCTGCCATCGCCGTGGTTGCCGTGCTCGGCGCTGTATCTGAACTGCGCCCTTCTTTTGGTGGCAAACCGCTGTCAATGGTACTGGTTATCCAGATGTTCATGCTGCTGACTGGCGCATTGATTATCATCTTAACCAAAACGAATCCCGCATCTATCTCAAAAAATGAAGTCTTCCGTTCAGGTATGATCGCGATTGTGGCGGTGTACGGTATTGCCTGGATGGCCGAAACCATGTTCGGTGCGCATATGTCTGAAATTCAGGGCGTACTGGGCGAGATGGTGAAAGAATATCCGTGGGCCTATGCGGTTGTCCTGCTGTTGGTCTCCAAGTTTGTAAACTCTCAGGCTGCAGCGCTGGCGGCTATCGTTCCGGTCGCACTGGCTATCGGGGTTGATCCAGCGTACATCGTTGCTTCTGCTCCGGCATGTTACGGTTACTACATTCTGCCGACCTACCCGAGCGATCTGGCTGCTATTCAGTTTGACCGTTCAGGTACCACCCACATTGGCCGTTTCGTTATCAACCACAGCTTCATTCTGCCTGGTTTGATCGGCGTAAGCGTATCCTGTGTCTTTGGTTGGGTCTTCGCCGCAATGTACGGTTTCCTGTAAGCACACTTCGCGTGCCGCCCGATATGGTGCGGCACGCCACCTTTAAGACGCAGAGAATTTTTAAATTCCTGATAAAAATGAAAAGGCTGGAAGCAAATGTCAAAAGTTGAATTCACTTACCAGGCGGCTTTCCCACTGGGGGAAGACAAAACTGAGTACTACCTGCTGACATCCGATCATGTCAGCGTCGGCGAGTTTGAAGGCGAGTCAATCCTGAAAGTAGCACCTGAAGCACTTACGCTACTGGCCCAGCAAGCCTTCCACGATGCCTCCTTCATGCTTCGCCCTGAACACCAACAGCAAGTCGCCTCCATACTCCATGATCCTGAAGCCAGCGAAAACGATAAATACGTTGCGCTGCAATTCCTGAGAAACTCCGAAATTGCCGCCAAAGGCGTATTGCCAACCTGCCAGGATACCGGCACGGCCATTATCATGGGTAAAAAAGGCCAACGCGTCTGGACCGGCGGCGGTGACGAAGCGGCGCTCTCCAGAGGCGTATTTAATACCTATATTGAAGATAACCTGCGCTACTCGCAAAACGCGGCGCTGGATATGTACAAAGAAGTGAATACCGGCACTAACCTGCCTGCGCAAATCGACCTGTACAGCGTGGACGGCGACGAATATAAATTCCTGTGCGTGGCAAAAGGCGGCGGTTCTGCCAACAAAACCTATCTGTATCAGGAAACGAAAGCACTGCTGACGCCCGGCAAACTGAAAAACTTCCTGGTTGAGAAAATGCGTACGCTGGGGACTGCAGCTTGCCCGCCGTACCATATCGCATTTGTGATTGGTGGTACGTCAGCAGAAAGTACCCTCAAAACGGTGAAACTGGCCAGCACACACTACTATGATGCGTTGCCGACTGAAGGTAACGCTCACGGTCAGGCATTCCGCGATCTGCAACTGGAACAGGAACTGCTGATCGAGGCCCAGAAACTCGGCCTCGGCGCCCAGTTTGGCGGGAAATATTTTGCTCACGACATCCGCGTGATTCGACTGCCTCGCCACGGCGCATCCTGCCCGGTAGGCATGGGCGTTTCCTGCTCCGCAGACCGTAATATTAAGGCCAAGATTAACCGCGAAGGTATCTGGATTGAAAAACTGGAACATAACCCAGGCCAGTACATTCCGGAATCTCTGCGCCAGGCCGGCGAAGGCGAAGTGGTTAAAGTTGACCTTAACCGTCCGATGAAAGAGATCCTTGCCCAGCTTTCTCAGTACCCGGTATCCACCCGTCTGTCGCTGAGCGGTACAATCATTGTGGGTCGCGACATCGCCCACGCGAAGCTGAAAGAACGTATCGAGTCCGGCGAAGGTCTGCCGCAGTACGTGAAAGATCACCCGATCTACTACGCAGGCCCGGCGAAAACGCCGGCTGGTTACCCGTCCGGTTCTTTGGGTCCAACCACTGCGGGTCGTATGGACTCCTATGTTGACCTGCTGCAGTCCCATGGCGGCAGCATGATCATGTTGGCGAAAGGTAACCGCAGCCAGCAAGTGACCGACGCCTGCCATAAACACGGCGGCTTCTACTTAGGTAGCATCGGTGGTCCGGCAGCTGTACTGGCGCAGCAGAGCATTAAGCATCTGGAATGCGTGGAATACCCGGAGCTGGGAATGGAAGCTATCTGGAAAATCGAAGTTGAAGATTTCCCTGCCTTCATCCTGGTCGATGACAAAGGCAACGATTTCTTCCAGCAAATCGTGAGCAAACAATGCGCTAACTGCGCGAAGTAACCTATTCGGCCCGGCACTGGACTGACACCAAATTTTTGGGGCCAGCCCAGTGATCCCCCCGGGCCAACTTTATCCCCCCATTAACTGGCGTTGAATTTTCGCCGTTCACAGTGAATAGTAATATTTTCCATTACTTGTGAATTCGCCATGCTCCGCACACTGAATCCTGTAATACTGAACACTGGCGCTATAGTGCTGGCGCTGATCCTTATCTACACCGGCTTCTGCGCCACCGAGAAATTGACCTGGCTGATGGAAGTAACGCCGGTCATTATTGTTGTGCCATTGCTGCTCGCTACCATGAAGCGTTACCCGCTGACTCCCATGCTCTACACGCTTATCTTCTTTCATGCCATCATTTTGATGGTTGGTGGCATGTATACCTATGCCAAAGTCCCCATTGGTTTTGAAGTGCAGGCGTGGCTGGATCTTAGTCGCAACCCCTATGACAAACTGGGTCATTTTTTCCAGGGACTGGTGCCAGCGCTGACGGCAAGAGAGATTTTAGTCCGCGGCAATATTGTCCGCGGCCGCAAGATGTTAGCGTTTTTAGTTTGCTGCGTAGCACTGGCAATCAGCGCCACCTATGAGCTCATTGAATGGTGGGCGGCACTGGCGATGGGACAAGGCGCGGATGACTTCCTGGGTACGCAGGGCGATCCATGGGATACCCAGTCGGATATGTTCTGCGCCCTGCTCGGCGCGCTAACGACTGTGCTTCTACTGGCGCGAGTTCACTGTGCACAGCTGCGCCGCTACGGGCTGGTAAGCGCCAACTAAATATACCGACTGCCGGATATCGATAACGTTCATCCGGCAGACGCAAGATGGACCTTATCGATGCAACCAGGCCGGCAACCACTCGGCGTGCGCGTCAATCAGATCATCCACCAACGCATAAATCTCCTCAATCCCTAATACCGCAGCGGTATGCGGATCCATCATCGCCGCGTGATAAACACGATCGCGATTCTCCGTCAGAATAGCTTCCGTCAGCAGGGTTTGAACATTGATATTCGTTTGCATCATCGCCGCCAGATGAGACGGGAGCACACCCACTTTTGTCGGCTGAATACCATTGGCATCAACCAAACAAGCCACCTCGACACAGCAGCCCTGCGGCAGGTTATCGATCAGGTTGTCGTTACGAACATTGCCATACACCACGCTGGGTTCTCCGGTCCAGATAGCGTTCATGATTGTGCTGGCATATTCCCGTGACGGTTTAATATCAATGCGCGCCGTCGTTTTGTACTCTTCCAGCTCTTTATGCCAGTTCGCTAGCTGCTCTACACAGCGCTTCGGATATTCATCCAGCGGAATCTTATAGCGCTCAATCAGATCTTCACGACCCGGTTTGATAAACCACGGCGTGTATTCAGCAAAGTGTTCCGACGACTCGGTGACGAAATACCCCAATTTTTTGCACATTTCATAACGCACAATGTTCTGGCAGCGAGTATTGCCGTGGATATTCGGTTTCGGGGCCTGGCCTGTTGCATAAGCTGCCAGCAGTTCCGGATAGAGATCGACATAGGTCCCATCAGCCGTTTTACGCTCCAGTTGCAGATAAAACGCCATATGGTTGATCCCGGCGCAGCGATAGCGCAAAGAAGTAGGGTCGATATCCAAATCACGGGCCAGCTCCTCCGCCGTTCCCTGCACCGAGTGACATAGCCCAACCTGCTTAATATGCGGATAGCGCGCATACATTGCCCAGGTGTTCATCGCCATCGGATTAACGTAGTTAAGCAGGGTGGCATGCGGGCAGACGTCAGTCATATCCTCACAAATCTGCCATAAATGCGGGATGGTGCGCAGCGCGCGCATAATACCGCCAGGCCCCAACGTGTCGGCTATCGTTTGTTCCAGACCGTGGCGCTTACACACGGAAAAATCGGTCACGGTACACGGCTCGTAACCGCCGATCTGGAAGGCGACTATCACAAAATCGGCATCCTGCAATGCCGCTTTTTGATCGGTATAGCAAGTGATCTGGCCGCAAGCGCCAGCCGAGTCCATCAGCTTACGCACCATAATATGCGACTCTTCCAGGCGGGCGGCATCGATATCCATTAAAGCAATATGCGCGGATTTCAGCGCATCGCGGTGAAAGACATCTCCGAGAATATTCTTCACGAAAATCGTCGATCCCGCGCCGATAAAAGTAATTTTGGGTGCAGACATCATGACTCTCCAGAACGTGGGGTGATGACGTCATGGTGGCATGAGGACGCACGAAAAACGTCCGGCTTCTGCACCGAGTACTCCCAAAAACTCAGTTCGCCTTTTCACCCGGATGAAAACTGAGTTTCTGGGACAATTTTTGCCGAAAAGCAGAGTATTCGGGTTCAAAAAAGCACACTACCCGATAATGGTGGCCTGATTTGCGCGCCGATTCGCAATCTTATTCGCTGAAAAATGGCATGATTCTGAACAATCAGGAACTGGAGCTACCATGACCACGCCGCCAATCTCAGCGCTTTCCCCCGATCCGCACATGTGCAACAGCGATGAAAAACAAACCCGTAGCCCGCTGTCGCTGTACTCGGAATATCAACGTCTCGATATCGAACTGCGCGCGCCGCACGCCATGACCACCAGCCACTGGCACGGACAGGTGGAGGTTAACGTACCGTTCGACGGTGATGTGGAATACCTGATCAATAACGAAGTGGTGCAGATAAAACAGGGCCATATCACCCTGTTTTGGGCCTGTACGCCGCACCAGTTAATACGACCTGGCGCCTGCCAGAACATGGCTATCTTTAATTTACCCATGCACCTGTTTCTCTCCTGGCCGCTGGACCGTGAACTGATCAACCACGTCACTCATGGCATGGTCATCAAATCACAAGCCTCTCAGCAGTTGAGCACCTTTGAAGTTCAGCGCTGGCAACAGGAGCTGAGCAGCCCGAACGAACAAATTCGCCAGCTTGCCATCGATGAAATTAGCCTGATGCTCAAGCGGTTTAGCCTCTCCGGCTGGCAGCCAATCCTGGTCAATAAAACCGCGAGCACGCACAAAAATAGCGTTTCACGTCACGCGCAGTTTTACGTGAGTCAAATGCTCAGTTTTATTGCCGACAACTACGATCAGGCGCTCACCATCAACGATGTTGCGGAGCACGTGAAGCTCAACCCCAACTATGCGATGGGGATTTTCCAGCGTGTGATGCAACTCACCATGAAGCAGTACATTACCGCGATGCGTATCAACCACGTTCGCGCATTGCTGAGCGACACCGATAAAACCATTCTGGACGTTGCCCTTACCGCCGGGTTTCGCTCCAGCAGTCGTTTTTACGATACTTTCAGCAAATTTGTCGGCATGTCACCACAGCAGTACCGCAAACTGAGCCAGCAACATCGACAATTGATGGCCGGATAAGCGCCGGATGGCGCAAACACATGCCCACTGACAGCACATCCCATTCGGCAATATCAGTATCAGCCAAAAAAATAATTCCCCTGTCGATAAACAGTGCCGAAAAACTACCGCCGATAAGTATTAATTATTTGTTTATAAAGGAATAAAAATAAAATGCGCTCATTTTTTAGCCACTTTACAGCCCAATTCGTCAGGATAATACTTGCCTGCGTCACATTCATACGGTGTGTCTGCAATCCATACATTGCAACCTCTCCACTACCGGGTAAAAGATGATGAAAGTATTAATTGTTGAAAGTGAGTTTCTGCATCAGGACACCTGGGTTGGTAGCGCTGTCGAGCGTCTGGCTGATGCCTTAAGTCGCCAAAATGTTACCGTCATTAAGTCCACCTCATTCGACGATGGTTATGCCATTCTCGCGGCAAATGAAGCCATTGATTGCCTGATGTTCAGCTATCAAATGGAACAACAAGATGAACACCTGAATGTCAGGCAATTGATCGGCAAGCTCCACGAACGCCAGCAAAACGTCCCCGTTTTCCTGCTGGGCGATCGGGAAAAAGCCACTGCATCGCTGGATCGCGATCTGCTGGAGCTTGTCGATGAATTCGCCTGGATTCTCGAAGATACCGCTGACTTTATCGCCGGGCGCGCCGTTGCTGCGATGACCCGTTACCGCCAACAGCTGTTACCGCCGCTGTTCAGCGCGCTGATGAAATACAGTGACATTCACGAATATTCCTGGGCAGCCCCTGGTCACCAGGGCGGCGTGGGATTTACTAAAACGCCGGCCGGTCGTTTCTATCATGACTACTACGGTGAAAACCTATTCCGTAGCGACATGGGTATTGAACGCGCATCACTGGGTTCACTGCTTGACCATACTGGCGCGTTTGGTGAAAGCGAAAAATATGCCGCACGTGTCTTCGGCGCTGACCGTTCATGGTCCGTGGTGGTGGGTACTTCTGGCTCTAACCGCACCATCATGCAGGCATGCATGACTGATAACGATGTGGTAGTGCTGGACCGTAACTGCCATAAATCCATTGAACAAGGGCTCATTCTGACCGGGGCAAAACCGGTGTACATGGTGCCAAGCCGCAACCGCTACGGCATTATCGGGCCTATCTACCCGCAGGAAATGCAGCCTGCAACATTGCAGAAAAAAATCAGCGAAAGCCCGCTGACGAAAGACAAAACCGGACAGAAACCGTCATACAGCGTTGTGACCAACTGCACCTATGACGGCGTCTGCTACAACGCGAAAGAGGCGCAGGATCTGTTAGCCCAGACCAGCGATCGCATTCATTTCGATGAAGCCTGGTACGGCTATGCGCGTTTCAACCCGATTTATGCCGATCACTACGCTATGCGTGGTGCACCTGGCGACCATAGCGGCCCAACCGTTTTTGCCACCCACTCGACCCATAAGTTGTTGAATGCACTCTCTCAGGCATCTTACATTCACGTCCGTGAAGGTCGTGGCGCGGTAAATTTCTCCCGCTTTAACCAGGCGTACATGATGCACGCCACCACGTCTCCGCTGTATGCCATCTGTGCATCAAACGACGTGGCAGTTTCCATGATGGACGGTAACAGTGGCCTGTCGCTCACCCAGGAAGTGATCGATGAAGCCGTCGATTTCCGTCAGGCGATGGCACGGTTGTACAAAGAATTCACGGCTGAGGGCGACTGGTTCTTCAAACCGTGGAACAAAGAGGTGGTTACCGATCCGCAAACCGGAAAAACCTATGACTTTGCGGACGCCCCTACTCAACTTCTGACGACCGATCAGAACTGCTGGGTAATGCGTCCCGGTGAATCCTGGCATGGGTTTAAAGACCTGCCAGATAACTGGAGCATGCTGGACCCGATCAAAGTCAGTATTCTGGCGCCAGGTATGGGTGATGATGGTGAACTGGAACAGACCGGTGTTCCGGCGGCGCTGGTTACCGCCTGGCTTGGCCGCCACGGCATCGTACCGACCCGTACCACCGATTTCCAGATTATGTTCTTGTTCTCTATGGGGATCACCCGTGGTAAATGGGGCACGCTGATTAACACACTGTGCTCTTTCAAACACCACTACGATGCCAATACCCCGCTCTCACAGGTGATGCCGGAACTGGTAGAGGAATATCCTGACACTTACGCAAACATGGGTATTCACGATCTGGGCGACACCATGTTCGCCTGGCTGAAAGAAAATAACCCAGGTAGCCGACTCAATGCGGCCTACTCCGGCCTGCCTGTTGCTGAAATGACCCCGCGTGAAGCCTATAACGCGATAGTCAGCGATAACGTTGAGATGGTGGCTATTGAAAATCTGCCGGGCCGTATCGCAGCCAACTCCGTTATTCCTTACCCACCGGGAATTCCAATGCTGCTGTCCGGGGAAAACTTTGGCGATGCCAACAGCCCGCAGATTAGTTATCTACGTTCGTTGCAATCCTGGGATCATCATTTCCCTGGCTTTGAACATGAAACCGAAGGAACGGAAATTATTGACGGTGTGTATCACGTCATGTGCGTGAAAGCCTAATGTCGCTTTTTAGATAGTCTTTTTTTTATAAGGTTGACGTGTGATGGTTGAGTAATTCCTGAGTATTGCTGCAAAACAATAACATTGTCATACCTTTTGCGCGGGACCACCCCGCGCTTTTTTTATACGCAAATAGTACGTTGCCACTTGCGTAAAAAATTATGTACATGCCAAGAATCCCTACAGATATTGTAATTACTAAAAATCACGCTATTTTATCGCTTGTCTTGATTCATCATACAATTTTTTTTTAGCCGCGATTACTCAGCAGGTGCTGAGTTACGGTATTTGATGTTCATATTCCGGGAGTTTGGGTATGAGGCTTTGCAGCAAAGAAGCTTGTGTTATTGTATTAACGGAGAAAGATGTTTGGTTAAGGATTAACGGTAAAGAAGCCATCAGTTTAAAAGCTAACCACATGGCTCTGGTGGCGTGTGATAATAATATTATCGACTTCTCTTCACTTAATAACGCACTGGTCGTACATATCAGTCGCGATGTCATTAAAGACTATCTACGATTTTTAAATAAAGATCTTTCACAGATCCCTCTCTGGCAACGTAGCGCTAACCCCGTGATGACCGCCGTCTGCCTGACGCCGGATGTCTTTCGGGTTGCCGCTCAACACAGCGTGATGGAAACGCAAAACGAAGGCGAAAATGAGCGTACCCGCTCGCTACTGTTCACCGTATTATCGCGTTTTCTCGACAGCAAAAAGTTTATCTCCCTGCTGATGCATATGTTACGCAATCGCATCAGCGACAGCGTTTACCACATCATTGAGAGCGATATTCATAAAGACTGGAATTTAAGCATGGTCGCCAGTTGCTTATGTCTGAGTCCCAGTTTGTTAAAGAAAAAGCTCAAAAATGAAAACACAAGTTACAGTCAAATAATAACCACGTGTCGTATGCGTTATGCTGTTAACCAATTAATGATGGACGGGAAAAACATTTCACAGGTATCTCAGCTGTGCGGATATAACAGTACTTCATACTTTATCTCCGTATTCAAAGAATTCTATGGAATGACGCCACTGCATTATGTCAGTCAACATCGGGAACCCTCCGCTGCCTGATTTTTGATCATTTAGCGATGAGCCATAATAATATCAGCATTGGCGATACCCCTGTTCCGCCATCATAAAATAGTCTTCTGAAGAGGTATGATGTGACGTCATTTATCCTTATCAGGAGTTAAAAAATATGTCGACGGATGCTGATGCTCACAAAGTGGGCTTAATCCCCGTCACCCTTATGGTGTCGGGGAATATTATGGGTTCCGGTGTATTCCTGCTACCCGCAAATCTGGCGTCAACTGGCGGGATTGCAATCTACGGATGGTTGGTCACTATTATCGGTGCTCTGGCACTGTCGATGGTGTACGCCAAAATGTCGTCCTTAGACTCCAGTCCCGGTGGTTCTTACGCTTATGCGCGCCGCTGCTTCGGTCCCTTTTTAGGCTACCAGACTAACGTCCTGTACTGGTTGGCCTGCTGGATTGGTAACATCGCCATGGTCGTTATTGGCGTGGGCTACCTGAGCTATTTCTTCCCAATTTTAAAAGATCCGCTGGTCCTGACGCTCACCTGTGTCGTTGTCCTGTGGATCTTCGTCTTGCTGAATATTGTCGGTCCAAAAATGATCACTCGCGTGCAGGCCGTTGCGACGGTACTGGCGCTGGTACCGATCGTCGGGATTGCCGTCTTCGGCTGGTTCTGGTTCCGCGGTGAAACCTATATGGCAGCCTGGAACGTCAGCGGAATGAATACCTTCGGCGCCATCCAAAGCACCTTAAACGTAACCTTATGGTCGTTCATTGGGGTTGAAAGCGCCTCCGTTGCCGCCGGTGTGGTTAAAAACCCGAAACGTAACGTCCCTATCGCCACCATTGGCGGGGTGCTGATTGCCGCCGTCTGCTACGTTCTCTCAACCACGGCGATTATGGGGATGATCCCTAACGCTGCGCTGCGTGTGTCAGCCTCACCGTTTGGTGACGCTGCACGAATGGCACTGGGTGATACCGCGGGGGCCATTGTCTCCTTCTGTGCCGCGGCCGGATGCCTTGGCTCACTGGGTGGTTGGACGTTGCTTGCCGGCCAGACCGCAAAAGCGGCAGCCGATGACGGCTTGTTCCCACCGATTTTCGCGCGCGTGAACAAAGCGGGAACACCGGTTGCAGGATTAATTATCGTCGGCATCCTGATGACCCTCTTCCAGTTCAGCAGTATGTCGCCAAACGCCGCAAAAGAATTTGGTCTGGTCTCTTCCGTCTCAGTCATCTTCACGCTGGTGCCGTATCTATACACCTGTGCCGCTTTGCTGCTGCTGGGCCACGGTCACTTTGGTAAAGCGCGTCCGATGTACTTACTGGTGACCTTCGTGGCATTTGTCTACTGCATATGGGCAGTGGTCGGTTCTGGCGCCAAAGAAGTGATGTGGTCGTTCGTGATGTTGATGGTCATCACCGCGCTGTATGCACTCAATTACAACCGGATCCATAAAAACCCGTATCCTCTGGATGCCCCGACCAACAATAATTAATGCCTGTAAGCGTCGTTGCCCGATGACATAAGCGCATCGGGCCTACGCATCCCCCCCCCCCACCAGTACCTGCTAACATTAAGAACTTAATGTTGGCTTAATTTTACTTTGAGAGGATCCGCTCCACTTAGTCGATGGAACCCCCTTAATGTTAAAGCTCCTGTTTAAAAGACCGACTCTCGGGCAAATCAGCTGGCTATTGCTGATCTCATTTTATCTTGCGACCTTCCTGAACATCGCGTTCTACAAACAGGTACTGCAAGACCTTCCGCTGGATTCCCTGCGCAACATCCTGGTGTTCTTATCGATGCCGGTTGTCGCGTTTAGCGTTATGAATATCGTGCTCACGCTGGCCTCTTTCCTGTGGCTTAACCGCCTGGTCGCGTGCATTTTCATTCTGGTTGGGGCGTCCGCCCAGTATTTCATCATGACCTACGGCATCATCATCGACCGCTCGATGATCGCCAACATGATGGATACCACACCGGCTGAAACCTTCGCCCTCATGACGCCGCAAATGCTCATCACGCTCGGGGTGAGCGGTATTCTGGCCGCGCTTATTGCCTGCTGGGTAAGAATCAAGCCTATTACTCCGGTACTGCGCAGCATACTGTTTCGTGGCGCGAACATTCTGATCTCCGCGCTGCTGATCGTGCTGGTCGCTGCGTTCTTCTATAAAGATTACGCCTCACTGTTTCGCAACAACAAAGAGCTGGTTAAGTCCCTCAGCCCATCCAACAGCATTGTGGCGACCTCATCCTGGTATTCACACCAGCGACTGGCCCACCTGCCGCTGGTGCGCATTGGCGAAGATGCACATCGCAATCCGTTGATGGTGAAAGAAAAGCGTAAGAACCTGACGATTGTGGTTCTCGGCGAGACCTCACGCGGCGATAACTTCTCGCTGTCCGGCTATTCGCGCCAGACCAACCCACTGCTGGAAAAAGATGATGTAGTCTATTTCCCCCGCACGACATCCTGCGGAACGGCAACGGCAGTATCGGTGCCCTGTATGTTCTCGGATATGCCGCGCGCGCACTACGACGAGGAACTGGCGCAGCATCAGGAAGGCGTGCTCGACATTATTCAACGGGCGGGAATTAACGTTCTGTGGAACGATAACGATGGCGGCTGCAAAGGGGCATGTGACCGGGTACCACACCAGAATATGACTCAGTTGAACCTGCCAGGGCAGTGTATTGACGGTGAATGCTACGATGAAGTGCTGTTCCACGGGCTGGAAGAGTACATAAATAACCTGCAAGGCGACGGCGTAATTGTGCTGCACACCATCGGCAGCCACGGTCCAACCTATTACAACCGCTACCCTGCGCAGTTCAAAAAATTTACGCCAACCTGCGACACCAACGAAATCCAGACCTGTTCGCAGCAACAGCTGGTTAATACTTACGACAACACCATTCTTTACGTTGACTATATTGTTGATAAAGCGATCAATATACTGAAAGCGCATCAGGACAATTTCACCACCAGCCTGGTTTATCTTTCCGATCACGGTGAATCCTTAGGAGAAAACGGCGTCTACTTGCACGGTCTGCCGTATTCGATTGCACCAGACACACAAAAACATGTGCCGATGCTGTTGTGGCTTTCAGAGGACTATCAGCAACGCTACCAGGTTTCTCAAACATGTTTGCAGAAACGGGCCAGCTCAGAAGATTTCTCACAGGATAATCTGTTCTCAACCCTGCTGGGATTAACGGGCGTACAAACCAAGTATTACCAGTCAGCAGATGATATTCTGCACCCATGCAAGGGAGGCTAACCGAATGAAAATTCTGATTGTTGAAGACGATACGCTGTTACTACAGGGGCTGATACTTGCCGCACAAACGGAAGGCTACGCCTGCGATGGCGTGTCAACGGCCCGTGCCGCCGAGCATTGCCTGGAAACGGGGCATTACAGTCTTGTCGTTCTGGATTTAGGTTTACCGGATGAGGATGGCCTGCATTTTCTGACCCGCATCAGGCAGAAAAAATATACTGTTCCGGTGCTGATCCTGACCGCCCGCGACACCGTGAAAGACCGCATCACCGGGCTGGATGTCGGTGCGGATGACTATCTGGTCAAACCGTTCGCGCTGGAAGAACTGCATGCCCGCATTCGGGCGCTGCTACGTCGGCACAACAATCAGGGTGAAAGTGAGATTATCATTGGCAACCTGACATTGAATATCGGCCGCCGCCAGGTGTGGATGGATGGACAAGAAATTGTCTTAACGCCCAAAGAGTACGCGCTATTGTCGCGGCTGATGCTCAAAGCGGGGAGCCCGGTACACCGGGAAATTCTGTATAACGACATCTACAGCTGGGATAACGAGCCGTCGACCAATACGCTGGAAGTCCACATCCACAACCTGCGCGATAAAGTGGGAAAATCACGCATTCGCACGGTTCGAGGTTTTGGCTACATGCTGGCCGCTACTGAGGAAAGCTAAGTGAATTTGATGCGTTTTCTAAAACAACCGCTCCCGCTTCGCCAGCGTTTAATGCTGACGATCGGCCTGATTCTGCTGGTCTTCCAGCTGATTAGCACCTTCTGGTTGTGGCACGAAAGCACCGAGCAAATACAGCTGTTCGAACAGGCGTTACGCGAAAACCGTAACAACGATCGCCATATCATGCATGAGATCCGGGAGGCTATCGCCAGCCTGATCGTCCCCGGCATTTTTATGGTCAGCCTGACGCTCATTATTTGCTATCAGGCGGTGCGGCGCATTACCCGTCCTCTTGCCGATCTCCAACAGGAGTTAGAAACTCGCACAGCGGATAATCTGGCTCCCATTAATATCCGTAGCTCCACCCTTGAGATACAGGCGGTAGTGACGGCGCTCAATCATCTGGTCACGCGGCTAACAACCACTATCGACAACGAGCGTCTGTTTACTGCTGACGTTGCCCATGAGCTACGAACGCCACTATCCGGCGTTCGTCTGCATCTGGAATTGCTCTCAAAAACCCACAATGTTGACGTTACGGCGCTCATCACCCGTCTCGACCAAATGATGGACAGCGTGTCGCAGCTGTTGCAACTCGCCCGTGTGGGTCAGTCGTTTTCGGCCGGGAATTACCAGCATGTCAAACTGCTGGAGGACGTCATACTGCCCTCCTACGATGAGCTCAGCACCATGCTGGACCAGCGGCAACAAACGTTGCTCCTACCGGCAAGCGCAGAGGATGTCATCGTACGCGGCGACTCCACGCTGTTGCGGATGTTGTTGCGAAATCTGGTAGAAAACGCCCACCGTTACAGCCCGGAAGGTACCAACATTACGATTAACCTTAACGCGGAACAAAATGCAATTCTGGCCGTTGAGGATGAAGGACCAGGCATTGATGAAAGTAAATGCGGGGAGTTAAGCAAAGCGTTTGTACGCATGGACAGCCGTTTCGGCGGCATTGGGCTGGGATTGAGTATTGTCAGTCGAATTACCCAACTTCATCGCGGGCAGTTCTTTTTACAAAACCGCCCAGGTGCCAGTGGTACTCGCGCCTGGGTGGTGCTGGAGAAAGATCAGTAAGAGCTCACCCACACGTACAAAAAGCTGCTCACAATCAGTACGCTGCATACGGTGGTCAAACTTTCATAAATACGGGTTTTCATGACACTCTCCTCCGATAATCTGGAGGAGAGTTTGCCTTACGGAGATTAAGCCAACCTTAAGGCCACGCACCGGATGGCGGCCGACGCCTTATCCGGCCTACAAAGTACAATGCTATCCGTAGGCCTGATAAACGTAGTGCCATCAGGCAATCACACGATTACTCATCAATACGCGGATGCTGCTGGACCAGGCGCGAACGTTTAACCTGTAGATCAGCAATTTCCTGATCGATGTCTTCGATTTTCTGCTCAATGTTATCGTAGTGCTCGCCGAGAATTTCTTTCGCTTCCTGAATATCCGAAGCCGCAGGCGTAGCCCCTTTCAGCGGCTGATTGGCGGTCTCTTTCATGGTCACGCCGGTAATTAAACCAATCACCGCAATCACCATCAGATAGTAAGCAGGCATCATCAGATTCTGCGAACTTTCCACCAGCCAGGCGGCTAACGTCGGCGTCAGACCGGCGATCAATACCGAGATATTAAACGCGGCGGCCAGCGCACTGTAGCGAATATGCGTCGGGAACATCGCCGGTAACGTTGACGCCATCACCCCGGTAAAACAGTTGAGGATCACCGCCAGCATCAGCAACCCGGCGAAAATCAGGCCGATGACGTTACTGTTAATCAGAATAAATGCCGGAATCGCCAGCACAAACAGCGCAATACTGCCCATGATCACAAACGGACGACGCCCGAAGCGGTCGCTGAGCAAACCCATAATTGGCTGCACAAACAGCATACCAATCATGATGGCGATAATAATCAGCACGCCGTGGTCTTCAGAGTAATGCAGGTTATGCGACAGATAACTCGGCATATAGGTGAGCAGCATGTAGTAGGTGACGTTGGTGGCAATCACCAGACCAACACATGCCAGCAGGCTACGCCAGTGTTTAGTCGCAATTTCTTTAAACGAAATCTTCGGTCCTTCCTGCAGACCCTGACGATCGCCCTGCTCCAGCTTGTCGACATGCTGCTGAAACGCAGGTGTTTCTTCCAGAGCATGGCGCAGATACAGACCAATCAGCCCTAACGGTAGTGCCAGGAAGAACGGAATACGCCAACCCCATTCAAGGAAGTTGTCTTCACCGACGACGGTCGAGATCAAGACGACTACACCGGCACCCAGCACAAACCCGGCAATAGAGCCGAAGTCCAGCCAACTGCCCATAAATCCACGCTTACGGTCCGGGGAATACTCTGCGACAAAAATCGACGCGCCGGTATACTCCCCACCGACCGAAAAGCCCTGTGCCATCTTACACAGCAACAGCAGGATCGGTGCCCAGATACCAATAGACGCATACGAAGGGATTAACCCAATACAGAAGGTACTGATCGACATAATCACAATCGTGATAGCCAGGATCTTTTGGCGACCGTATTTATCGCCGAGCATACCGAAGAACAATCCGCCAAGCGGTCGAATCAGAAAGGGAACGGAGAAGGTAGCGAGTGCAGCAACCATCTGCACGCTGGGGTCAGCCCCCGGGAAGAACACTTTACCTAATGCGTAAGCAACAAACCCATAAACACCAAAATCAAACCACTCCATTGCATTACCGAGTGACGCGGCGGTAATAGCTTTTCGCAGTTTTCCGTCATCAATAATGGTGACGTCGCGAAGCGTAATTGGCTTTATTTTTTTCCTTTTTAGCATACCAGTCCTCATAGACTTAGCCCTGTCGCGCTACAGATCGAGTCTCCCAACGCCGTATGCGCTAAGGTCATCGCCGAGCGGGGAATGCACAGGCGCAATCCCTGTAACAAGCGTAGCAGGTTTACTTACACTGACTGATAATGAGCAGTACAACCGAACCTGTTGACGCCTGATTGGGCGGTTAATGACCTCTTTACCCTAACAGTGTTTAAATGTGTGATCAACTTCACACATAGTTTTTCATTTCGTCAATCTGCGTAAATCAGGTCATTCTGAGTCAACTTTTTTACATGTCATGCTTGCGATTTACTGACAATTAAATTCAAGAATAAATCGCTTTATTGCACCAACAATCACAGCTGTCACTATTATTCTGCTAGTAAAAAAATCACCTAATCCCTTCACAAAAAGATCACAGGTTTTTTAATAATCATAGCGCCTGGGAGATTTTGCTCAGAATATGTGATGAAGATAACTAAAACATCGTTTTATTTTGATTGAATCAATGTTCCTGTGAATGCAAACTAATTCCAGACGCAATATCCCTGGGAGCAGTAGCACGCTCAACGTATGCCGCGTTAGATTTTATAAAACAAAGAGATAGCTGTTTTCTCTGTTAAGACTCACAAGTAACCTTTTGAATATAAATAATTTTTACTTTCTTGCGCGTTTATAACCTGCGACAAGACATGAGGACGTTTATGAAAATTAAAGCCACGATTGAACGCATCCCCGGCGGAATGATGTTGATTCCTCTGTTATTAGGCGCAGTGTTAAATACCTTAGCTCCCGATACGGGTGCGTATTTCGGTTCGTTTACCAAAGGGATGATCAGCGGAACAGTTCCGATTCTGGCAGTGTGGTTTTTTTGTATCGGCGCATCAATTGATTTGCGAGCAACCGGTACGGTATTACGCAAGTCAGGTACATTGGTATTAACCAAAATAGCCGTAGCCTGGGCAGTGGCCATGATTGCCGCTTCATTTATTCCTGATACTGGCATTCAAACCGGGTTCTTTGCAGGTCTTTCCGTACTGGCAATTGTCTCAGCAATGGACATGACCAACGGGGGTTTATACGCCAGCCTGATGAATCAGTACGGTACGAAAGAAGAGTCTGGCGCCTTTGTGTTGATGTCGCTGGAGTCCGGTCCGTTAATGACCATGGTCATTCTGGGCTCTGCCGGCCTGGCCTCTTTTGAGCCACACCACTTCATCGGCGCGGTCCTGCCGTTCCTGATTGGCTTTGCACTGGGCAACCTGGATCACGACCTGCGAGCCTTCTTTAGCAAAGCGACACCGGTACTGATTCCGTTCTTCGGCTTCGCTCTGGGTAACACCATTAACCTGAGCGTCATCGTTGATACCGGTCTGCTGGGTATCCTGCTGGGTGTGGCCGTCATCGTTATCACCGGTATCCCGCTGATTATTGCTGACCGCGTCATTGGTGGCGGGAACGGTACGGCAGGTGTCGCCGCCTCTTCTGCAGCTGGCGCTGCAGTGGCGAACCCAGTGATTATCGCCCAGATTAACCCAGCATTTGAACCGGTTGCCGCTTCGGCAACGGCTCTGGTCGCTGCCAGCGTGATAGTGACTGCGATTCTGGTGCCAATTATCACGGCACTGTACGCCAAACGCTTTAACAAGGAACGCGTCGCCAACAATACAGCAGCCACCCCGGCCGACTCTTTGCACCACTAAGTCTGGCTACACATCACTCGCCGTCCCTTCTCAGTGATCCAGAGGGGGACGGTGCAAAAATCTCCTCAACCATCGCATCAACCAGTCGCTTTGCCGAACACAGTCTCGGCATCCCCAACGCCACATTCTGCCAACGCTGCGTCACCGACCAGCTTACCGGATGGCGCTGTGCATCACACCAGTCCCCCAGCCAACTCAGCAGATCGTTATGTTCGCTCGAACCCCCAACTGCAGGTGAACTCAGCCATTGATGATAATAATGGCGCGTAGTAGGTGCCGCATTCACGCTGTGTGCCAGCGTCTGGGCAGCCATCGTGCGTAAATTGTCTTTTAGCATCGACACAACATCGGCATTCGCCAGCCGACAGGCATCACCAAAGGCGCCCCAGCGCAGTTCCTCCAGCGCAACAAAGCAGCGTCCGGGTAATGACCAGCCGTCATACGCCCCAGCCCGCCAGCGAGTAAAAATCTGTTCACTGTGTTCGCCTGCCTGCACGGTCAGCCCACGTTGCGTCAGCGCTTTTTCTTTATATGCGCTACGTTGGGCAAACCCGTCAGCCAGTGAAATTAATTGCTGCATCACGCCGGGAGTTGATTGTCCGCGTGGTTGTTCAGTTTGTTGTAAAAATACCAGTCGCTCGGCAATACGTACCAGCGCCAGGTGGCCAGGATCGATAGTGCCCGCCAGCTTTTCCACCAGCTTAAGGCGCATCACCAGGTGTTCGCTGGAAACCCCCGCCATCACCCACGCCCGCAGCTGCGTCTGGGATAACACTTCCTGCGTCAGACGCGCACGCAACCGCTGCTGCTGCTGCAGAAAACCGCCGGAACGTTTGGTTTCATCTCCCTGAACCAGATCGACCATAAACTTCGGGTAGACGCACTCCAGCGTCCGCCCTGGGCCTTCCAGTAACACGTTAGTCATGTATGCTCGGTTGCAAAAAGGGTGTGGATATCGTCACGCAGCAAGCGGGAATCTTCATAAATCCATGCCGCCGTCGTAATACGATGCTGCAATTGTTCATTCATTGCGTTCACCGCCGATTCATTTTGCTGGCGCAGGGTCAGACTCTCGCGCAGGCTCGCCTGCAATTGCGTCAGACACAGTGAAAAATCAGCAAAAAACGTGGCCATGCCTGCCGTAACGGAAATATCGACCTGAGCAACTAAAGCTTTACGAATTTGTTGGCAAAACTGAGTGACATAATGGACAAGGTTCTTGTGCAACGCGCCCATATCAATGAGGTAACGCGTTTTTGTTTCGACGTAATCATTCCATCCCCAGTTTGGCTGATTCAACCAACGTGAGAATGTGTCACGCACAACACCGCCGGTGGAGGGGGCATTATCCGCAGGGATATCCTGTTCAATAGCCTCGTTAAACAACTGACGCGTATTGAAGTTAAACATCGACGCATGAAAGGCTGGAAAACGGATCCGCGCCCGAAATCCGGCATGGTTCAGATCCTCTTTCACCCGTTGTTCAATAGGCCGCATAGCATCATTCAGCGCCCGGGATAACGTCGATTCAAGCGCCTCAAAACGCAGCGCCAGGTCCCGGCTGATACTCTCCTGTGCCGCCAGCAGGACCACCTCACAGGAGGAGCGAATTTTATCTAACACAATTTTCGCTTGTCCCTCGTCATGCAACACCAGCATATCACCGGCCATTTCCGCCGCCGCAATGGCAGCGCCCATGCCATGTTGTGACATCATCAGCACGTTTTCTTTAACAAAGAACGTATTAATACCGCACAGAATCTCGGTCTGCTGCTGATTGAGATAGCCGGCAGCAGCCTCCAGCGCCAGCTCAACCTCGTGACTGACCTCGTCGCCCACCCGCGCCTGGCTTCTCTGCAACTGTTGCATGTCATCTTCAATATGCGCGATGTTCATCTGCAACTGCTCATAGGCGACGGTTAAGCCGTGGGCGCGAAACTCCAGATATTCGTGTGCGCTTTGCGAATAGTTCAATAGCTTGTGTGATGCCGAGCGCAGCGCATACAGTGAGGCATTGGCGTAGGCTGCATGGATCACTTTCTGAATCGGTTGTTCAAACAGTGAGTCTTCCCAAAGCAGATCGGCGGCATGGCGAATATGCTCTTTATCCTCAAGATCGGTGGAACGCCAGCGCCTGCCGAGTGCCGCTTCGGCAAAGTCCTGGACCCAGCGCTGCTCCTGATGATCCGGCAAGCGCCCATTATTCACGAGTTCATGGCGCGCCCTGTTGGCCAGATATCCCCACATTGAGGAGACCGGATAAATACGTTCAGGCGTAATACCGCCTTGCATCAACGTGCCGGAAATTAACGCCCGCACCTGCTCTTCATCATCGCTGTTGCGGTCTTTCTGATCGAATTTGTTAACCAGTGCATACAGCGGTACTGATTTTCCAACCGCCATAATGGCCTGACGGACTTCCTCATCCGAAATCGACTTCAGTTGGGTATAATCCATCACCGCCAGTACCGCTGAAGCCCGGGCCAGCTGTTCATTGAGCATCTGTTGTAAGTGTGGTTGCCCGGCCTCATTCGGCCCGGGAGTATCCAGCAGCGTCAATTGCCCCGGATAGCTTGCCAGCCCGGCCAGATGCACGAACTCAACCTCAATAACCGGAATATGCTCAATTGCAGCATAGGCGGCAAACGGAAACTCCACCTCCAGCGCTTTAGACAAACGCACCAGATCGTTCAGGCTCTTGAGAAAATGGAAAATTGGTTGTGCGCCAAGATAATACCGTTCAAATGCCACGCCGTTTTCAATATGTTGAAGCAGGGCATTCATATCCTTATCTATTTCCAGCGTCTGAGCCAGACGCTGACGATCGCATTCCCGCACACGCTGCTGTAATACTTTTATTAAGGCGTCAATTGGCGCGACATGCGAAAAATGTAGCACCGGCTCTTTCTGTCCCGGTGTATGGCGGATAAGGGTCGGTAACGCCGTCATCGGGCGATTACGATTAGGTAAAACCTCGGTTCCGACAATCGCGTTAATCGTCGTCGACTTTCCCGCCTTCATCGTACCGACGATCGCCAGAACCATTTCCAGACGGGTAATCTTTCGCAGTTCATTGTTGAGCGTTGCCTGCTGGACATCCATGCCACGCGCGCTGAAATGCAGGGGCTGAACAACCTGTCCGCTATGCTCTCCTTTTTTCAACATGACATCATTCGCCGAGGTCATTGGCAATTTCTGCAATTGCCTGAGATGTTCAAGAGAGAGCATCAGTAAGCGTTCAGCTTCCTGACTTAATTCATAAATTGTCTGTGTGTACATGGAGAATCTTTCCTTAACGCAAATAGCATTGCTTTTATTTAGCCGAATCGTTTTATTTATAGATCTTCGGCTTTTATAATTACGTGTGGAAATAATTAAAATTAAAACAACCAGCTGATATTATTAAAATAAAATTTATCGTATGACTGCTGGCCTGATGCCTCTCACTTACTATATTAAGTAAGAAAGATAAACAGAGTAGTTCAGTTTTAAAAAATGCCAGCTTAATTCCCCTACCAAAATTAAGGGGGTCACAAAGTATTCACTCACAATGACTTAGCTATCCTGTAAGCCATGTTACCTATGAATATCGGGTGTTTCGCCTCACCTTATCTTAAATAACTAAACGTAGCAATTTCCCTTAAAAAATATTCCTTCTGGTTTTCATAGACGTGAAAGCAACCTGACGCCGCAACAGATAGTTGTGCATAATTGGCCTGTAGCCCCGACAAAAGCAGGGATTTTATGTATAATTGCGGCCTTTTTCGGCAATCTGCCAATTTTGGGCGCTTTTGCCCCTGCTGACTTTTGAGGAAATCCACATGTCATTACCACACTGCCCACAATGCAACTCCGAATACACTTACGAAGATAACGGCATGTTCATCTGCCCGGAATGCGCTCACGAATGGAACGACGCTGAACCTGCTCAGGACAGCGACGAACTGATCGTTAAAGATGCTAACGGCAACCTGCTCGCCGATGGCGACAGCGTTACCGTAGTAAAAGATCTGAAGGTAAAAGGTAGCTCTTCCATGCTGAAGATCGGTACCAAAGTGAAGAATATCCGCCTGGTTGAAGGCGACCACAACATCGATTGTAAAATTGATGGCTTTGGCCCAATGAAGCTAAAATCTGAGTTTGTGAAAAAGAACTGATTTAACTTGCCTGATGGCGCTGCGCTTATCAGGCCTGTTCCAGCTCATTATGTCAGGCGGGAAGCCCATACTTCCCGCCTGGTTTATTTTTGCACACGGCATCTACACTTAACTGGTTTCTTTTACCTGAGGTAAAGATCATGCCGTTAAGTCCCTACATCTCCTTTGCAGGCAACTGCGCTGACGCCATCGCCTATTATCAACAGGCGTTAGGTGCCGAACTGCTCTACAAAATTAACTTCGGTGAAATGCCCACATCGGCGCAGGACAGCGAAGAAGGTTGCCCTTCCGCAATGAAATTCCCCGATACCGCCATTGCTCATGCCAACCTGCGCGTGGCAGGCTGCGACATCATGATGAGCGATAGCGCCCCCGACGGAAATGCTCACTACTCTGGCTTTACGCTGGTACTCGACACGCAAAATGTCGACGAAGGGAAGCGCTGGTTTGACAACCTGGCCGCACATGGACAAATCGAAATGGACTGGCAGGAGACCTTCTGGGCACATGGTTTCGGTAAAGTGACCGACCAGTACGGCGTGCCGTGGATGATCAACGTCGTCAAGCAACAGCAACCCCCTACCGAGTGATGTAACGGGAGGCTCGTCCTCCCGGACTGTCATCAAATATCGCTCAACTCTTCATCGCCAAGTAACCTTCCTTTAACGAAAACATCACATTAATCCGCCACGATGGGGCCACTTTTTTAGGGAGGCCGCATCATGCAAACGGTTATTCGCGTCGAGAAACTCTCCAAATCCTTCAATCAACATCAGGCGCTTAATGCGGTTGATCTGAATATCTGTGCCGGTGAGATGGTGGCTCTGCTTGGGCCATCTGGCTCCGGCAAATCCACCCTTTTACGTCATCTAAGCGGTTTGATTACCGGTGATAAATCACCGGGCAGTCACGTCGAGCTATTAGGCCGTACCGTTCAACGTGAAGGCCGACTGGCACGCGACATCCGCAAAAGCCGTGCCCACACCGGCTACATCTTCCAGCAGTTCAATCTGGTGAACCGGCTGAGCGTACTGGAGAACGTGCTGATTGGCGCGCTCGGCAGCACGCCATTCTGGCGCACCTGTTTTAGCTGGTTTACGCCAGAGCAGAAACAACGCGCATTACAGGCGCTGACCCGCGTGGGTATGGCGCACTTGGCTTATCAGCGCGTTTCCACGCTCTCCGGCGGGCAACAACAGCGCGTCGCGATCGCCCGTGCATTGATGCAACAGGCAAAAGTGATCCTCGCCGATGAACCGATTGCCTCGCTGGACCCGGAATCGGCGCGCATCGTGATGGATACCCTGCGCGACATTAACCAGACCGACGGTATTACCGTGGTCGTCACGCTGCATCAGGTGGATTACGCCCTGCGCTACTGCGAACGCATTGTCGCGCTGCGCCAGGGGAACGTCTTCTTTGATGGCAGCAGTCAGCATTTTGATAACGATCGTTTTGACCATCTCTACCGCAGCATGAACCGCGTCGAACAGAACGCGCAGGCTGCCTGACATCCCCACAATGAGGAATGGAAATGAGCTATAAGACAGTTGCCGCGCTGGCTTTCACCAGCATGTTCAGCATCAGCACACTGCTCACCCCGGCCCATGCCGAAGAGCAGGAAAAAGCGCTGAACTTTGGCATTATTTCGACCGAATCACAGCAAAACCTGAAGCCGCAGTGGGAACCGTTTCTGAAAGATATGGAAAAATCACTGGGCGTAAAAGTGAACGCCTTCTTTGCGCCGGACTACGCCGGGATAATCCAGGGAATGCGCTTTAACAAAGTCGATATCGCCTGGTACGGCAACCTCTCAGCAATGGAAGCGGTGGATCGCGCCAACGGACAGGTGTTTGCCCAGACCGTCGCTGCCGATGGCTCTCCGGGGTACTGGAGCGTGTTGATCGTTAACAAGGACAGCCCGATCAACAACCTGAACGATCTGATCGCCAAACGTAAGGATCTGACCTTCGGCAACGGCGATCCTAACTCCACTTCAGGCTACCTCGTCCCTGGTTACTACGTCTTCGCCAAAAACAACATCTCCGCCACCGACTTCAAACGCACCGTTAACGCCGGGCACGAAACCAACGCGCTGGCCGTCGCCAACAAGCAGGTCGATGTCGCCACCAACAATACCGAAAACCTCGACAAGCTGAAAACCTCCGCGCCGGACAAGCTGAAAGAGCTGAAGGTTATCTGGAAGTCACCGCTGATCCCAGGCGATCCGATTGTCTGGCGTAAAAACCTCTCCGAAACCACCAAGGACAAGGTGTACGACTTCTTTATGAATTACGGCAAAACGCCGGAACAGAAAACCGTCCTGGAACGCCTGGGTTGGGCGCCGTTCCGCGCCTCCAGCGATCTGCAACTGGTCCCAATTCGCCAACTGGCGCTGTTTAAAGAGATGCAGGGCGTGCAGGACAACAAAGGCCTGAATGCAGAAGAAAAAACCAGCAAAACCTCGGCGCTGAAAGCACAGCTTGATGATCTCGACCGTCTGACCGCCGCGCTGGGCGCCATGACCAGCGTCACCAAAGCGGTGCAGTAACCCTGATGCCCGGTGGCACTTCGCTTACCGGGCCTACAGGACATCGTAGGCCGGATAAGGCGCAAGCGCCGCCATCCGGCAATAACCGACGCACGGAGCTAAACATGCAAACCATC
The DNA here is from genome assembly GCF_033341895.1 of Citrobacter sp. HN-141. Lineage (NCBI taxonomy): Bacteria > Pseudomonadati > Pseudomonadota > Gammaproteobacteria > Enterobacterales > Enterobacteriaceae > Citrobacter > Citrobacter sp. HN-141. The sequence continues at coordinate 28,954 of NZ_JAWPBF010000014.1, forward strand.
ACCGTCGCCCCGCCCAAGCGTAGCTGGTTCTCGCTGCTGAGCTGGGCCATTCTTCTCGCCGTGCTGGTGGTCTCGTGGAAAGGTGCCGAAATGGCCCCGCTCACGCTGATCCAGGATTCCGGCAATATGGCAACCTTCGCCGCCGACTTCTTCCCGCCGGACTTCAGCCAGTGGCAGGACTATCTCGGCGAAATGGCCGTCACCCTACAAATCGCCGTCTGGGGTACCGCCCTCGCCGTGGTGCTATCGATTCCGTTCGGTTTGATGTGCGCCGATAACCTCGTGCCGTGGTGGATTTACCAGCCGATGCGTCGCCTGATGGATGCCTGTCGCGCCATCAACGAAATGGTCTTCGCCATGCTGTTTGTGGTCGCCGTTGGATTGGGTCCGTTCGCCGGGGTAATGGCGCTGTTTATCCATACCACCGGGGTGCTCTCCAAGCTGCTTTCCGAAGCGGTAGAAGCCATTGAACCCGGTCCGGTAGAAGGCATTCGCGCCACCGGAGCCAACAAGATTGAAGAGATTCTGTACGGCGTTCTGCCACAGGTCATGCCGCTGCTTATCTCCTACTCGCTGTATCGCTTTGAGTCCAACGTTCGTTCGGCCACGGTGGTCGGGATGGTGGGAGCCGGTGGTATCGGCGTGACCTTATGGGAGGCGATTCGCGGCTTCCAGTTCCAGCAAACCTGCGCCCTGATGGTGTTAATCATCGTCACCGTCAGTCTGCTGGATTTCCTCTCCCAGCGTTTGCGTAAGCACTTTATCTGATTAGCGAGGCATTGATTGCTATGCACTTGTCTACACATCCGACCAGTTATCCAACGCGTTATCAGGAAATTGCCGCGAGACTTGAGCAGGAGCTTCGTCAACATTATCGCTGCGGTGACTATCTGCCCGCCGAGCATCAACTGGCCGCGCGCTACGAGGTTAACCGCCACACCCTGCGCCGCGCCATTGACCAGTTGGTTGAACGCGGTTGGGTTCAGCGTCGTCAGGGCGTCGGCGTGCTGGTGCTGATGCGCCCGTTCGATTACCCACTTAATGCCCAGGCACGCTTCAGCCAGAACCTGCTGGACCAGGGCAGCCACCCCACCAGCGAAAAACTGCTGGCGGTGCTGCGTCCGGCCTCCAGCCACATTGCCGATGCGCTCAGCATTAACGAGGGTGATAACGTGATTCACCTGCGCACCCTGCGCCGGGCCAACGGCATCGCCCTGTGCCAAATCGACCACTATTTTTCCGACCTCACTCTCTGGCCGCTGTTGCAGGGCTTTAACCACGGCTCACTGCACGACTACCTGCGCGAACAGTCAGGCCTGACGCTGCTACGCACGCAAACGCGTATCAGCGCCCGCCGCGCACAGGCCAAAGAGAGCAAGGTGCTGGAAATCCCCAACATGGCGCCGCTGCTGTGCGTGCGCACCCTGAACCACCGTGAAGGCGAAGAACAGGCCGCGGAATATTCCGTCAGCCTGACCCGCGCCGACATGATCGAATTCACCATGGAGCACTGAATGCATTTCGATACCGCCACTCGCCAGCGTTGGATGCGCGCGCTGGCTTACAGCAATGCCGATGCCCTGAATGCGCGTATCAAGGCGCTCAAACTGACGCCGGACTATGAGCTTATCCGCGCCCCGGAAAGCGGACTGATGCAGATCCAGGCCCGTATGGGCGGTACCGGCAATCGCTTCTTTGCCGGTGACACCACGCTTACCCGCGCAGTGGTACGCCTGAAGAGCGGCACGCTGGGTTACAGCTACCTGCTGGGACGCAACAAACAACATGCCGAGCAGTGTGCAGTGATTGACGCGCTGCTGCAGGAACAAACGCATTTCCAGAGCCTAATGGAAACCTTAATTGCCCCGCTGGAAGCGGAACGCGATGCGCTGATTAGCGCACGCCGTGCCGAAGTCAACGCCAGCCGGGTCGACTTCTTCACGCTGGTACGCGGAGATAACGCATGACCTTACAGACCGCTTTTAATTTACCCGTTCAGGATGCTCAGCAGAGCTTTCGTCGCCTGCTGAAAGCCATGAGCGAACCGGGCGTGATCGTCGCCCTGCATCAACTGAAACACGGCTGGCAGCCGCTGGGCCTGGCGACCACCAGCGTGCTGCTGACCCTGGTCGATGGCGACACGCCGGTCTGGCTGGCGCCATCGATAGATAACGATATCGCCCGGCAGAATCTGCGTTTTCACACCAACGCGCCGCTGGTGGATCAGCCGCAGCTGGCAGCCTTTGCCGTCGCCGACGAGCGCATCAGCAGCGAACAGCTTAACGCCCTCTCCGCCGGTTCCGCCGTCGCGCCAGAGACCAGCGCCACGCTGATTGTGCAGGTCGCAGGCTTAAGCGGCGGACGCATGCTGCGTCTGACCGGCGCGGGCATCGCCGAAGAGCGCATGATCGCGCCACAACTGCCGGAATGCCTGATCCACGAACTTACCGAGCGTCCACATCCGTTCCCGCTGGGGGTCGATCTAATCCTCACCTGCGGCGAACGTCTGCTGGCTATTCCGCGAACCACCCATGTGGAGGTGTGCTGATGTACGTCGCCGTCAAAGGGGGCGAAAAGGCGATAGCCAACGCCCATGCCCTGCAGGAAAGTCGACGCCGGGGCGATGAGAGCATTGCTGAACTGAGCGTGGCGCAAATCGAACAACAGATGAACCTGGCCGTTGACCGGGTAATGACCGAAGGCGGCATCGCCGACCGCGAGCTGGCGGCACTGGCGCTGAAGCAGGCCAGCGGCGATAACGTCGAAGCCATCTTTTTGCTCCGCGCCTACCGCACCACGCTGGCAAAAGTGGCGGTCAGTGAACCGGTTAACAGCGCAGAAATGCGCCTTGAGCGCCGAATTTCTGCGGTCTATAAGGACATTCCCGGCGGACAGCTGTTAGGCCCCACCTACGATTACACCCATCGCCTGTTGGATTTTACCCTGCTGGCCAATGGTGAAACGCCACCGCTGCGCAGCGCGGAAAACACGCAGGACGCCTCTCCGCACGTCTTTTCTCTGCTGGCAAATCAAGGACTGGCAAAACGTGAAGAGGATGATGGCGCGACACCCGACGACATCACCCGCACACCTCCGGTTTACCCCTGTTCACGCGCTTCACGTCTGCAACAGCTGATGCGCGGTGACGAGGGCTACCTGCTGGCGCTGGCCTACTCCACCCAGCGCGGCTACGGGCGCAACCACCCGTTTGCCGCGGAGATCCGCAGCGGCTATGTGGCTCTGGAAACCGTGCCGGAAGAGCTGGGATTTGCAGTGAACGTCGGCGAACTGCTGATGACCGAATGCGAAATGGTCAACGGCTTTGTCGCGCCAGAAAACGAATCCCCCCATTTTACCCGCGGTTACGGACTGGTGTTCGGTATGAGCGAACGTAAAGCGATGGCGATGGCGCTGGTGGACCGCGCCTTACAGGCAGCCGACTACGATGAAACGGTCACGGGACCGGCGCAGGACGAAGAGTTCGTGCTGGCGCATGCGGATAACGTCGAGGCGGCGGGTTTTGTTTCGCACCTCAAACTTCCCCATTACGTCGATTTCCAGGCTGAACTGGAACTGCTTAAACGCCTGCAACAGGAGGCCGACCGTGACCACTAACCTCTCCGGCTACAACTTTGCGTATCTTGATGAGCAGACCAAACGCATGATCCGTCGCGCCATTCTGAAAGCGGTGGCCATCCCCGGCTATCAGGTGCCGTTTGGCGGACGCGAAATGCCAATGCCGTACGGCTGGGGTACGGGCGGTATTCAGCTTACCGCCAGCGTGATTGGCGAACCGGACGTACTGAAGGTGATTGACCAGGGCGCGGATGACACAACCAACGCCGTGTCGATCCGCAACTTCTTCAAGCGCGTGACCGGGGTGAATACCACTGAGCGCACGGAAGACGCGACGCTGATCCAGACCCGCCATCGCATCCCGGAAACGCCGCTGGTGGAAGATCAGATAATCATCTTCCAGGTGCCGATCCCCGAGCCGTTGCGCTTTATCGAACCGCGCGAAACGGAAACCCGCACCATGCACGCGCTGGAAGAGTACGGCATCATGCAGGTGAAACTGTATGAAGATATCGCCCGCTTCGGCCATATCGCCACCACCTACGCCTATCCGGTGAAGGTTAACGACCGCTACGTCATGGACCCGTCTCCCATCCCGAAATTCGACAACCCGAAGATGGACATGATGCCAGCCCTGCAATTGTTCGGCGCAGGCCGCGAAAAACGTATCTATGCCGTACCACCGTATACGCGGGTGGAAAGCCTCGATTTCGACGATCACCCGTTTACCGTGCAGAGCTGGGATGAACCTTGCGCCATCTGCGGATCAACCCATAGCTATCTCGACGAAGTGGTGCTCGATGACAGCGGCAAACGCATGTTTGTCTGCTCCGACACCGACTACTGCCGCCAACAGAGCGAGGCCTTCAGCCAATGACGCAACCGCTGCTTTCAGTCAACAACCTGACCCATCTCTACGCGCCGGGCAAGGGCTTCAGCAATGTCTCTTTTGACCTGTGGCCTGGCGAAGTGCTGGGCATCGTTGGGGAATCCGGTTCCGGTAAAACCACGCTGCTGAAATCGATCTCTTCACGGCTGACGCCACAAAACGGTGAGATCTTATATCAGAACCGTTCGCTGTACGGCATGAACGAGGCCGATCGTCGCCGTCTGCTGCGCACCGAATGGGGCGTAGTGCACCAGCATCCGCTGGACGGCCTGCGCCGTCAGGTCTCCGCAGGCGGCAATATTGGTGAACGCCTGATGGCCACCGGCGCACGCCACTACGGCGACATCCGCGTCACCGCCCAGCGCTGGCTGGAAGAGGTGGAGATCCCCGCCTCGCGTATCGATGACCTGCCAACCACCTTTTCCGGCGGCATGCAGCAGCGTTTGCAGATCGCCCGCAACCTCGTCACCCATCCCAAACTGGTGTTTATGGACGAACCGACCGGCGGCCTGGACGTCTCGGTACAAGCCAAGCTGCTCGACCTGCTGCGCGGCCTGGTGGTGGAACTGGATCTGGCAGTGGTGATTGTCACCCATGATTTGGGCGTGGCACGTCTGCTGGCCGACCGTTTGCTGGTGATGAAACAGGGCCAGGTGGTGGAAAGTGGGTTAACCGATCGCGTGCTCGACGATCCGCACCATCCGTATACCCAACTGCTGGTGTCATCTGTTTTACAGAACTGATTTTTTGTTGTGCCGGATGGCGGCTCGGCTGCGCCTTATCCGGCCTACGGAGCGGCATTGGTTGTAGGCCTGATAAGCGCAGCGCCATCAGGCAATTGAACGCACAAATGTTTAAAGAGGCTAAAAATGAACGCGATCCGCGTTGAAAATGTCAGTAAAACCTTTGTACTGCATCAGCAAAACGGCGTGCGTCTGCCGGTGCTGCAAAACGCGACTCTGGACGTTAAAAACGGCGAATGCGTCGTGCTGCACGGCCATTCCGGCAGCGGCAAATCCACGTTGCTGCGTTCGCTGTACGCCAACTACCTGCCGGATGAAGGACACATCCACATCCGCCACAGAGATGAATGGGTCGATCTGGTGCAGGCCCCGGCGCGTAAAGTGCTGGAGGTCCGTCGTTCAACTATCGGTTGGGTAAGTCAGTTCCTGCGCGTGATCCCACGGATTTCCGCGCTGGATGTGGTGATGCAGCCGCTGCTGGATCTGGGCGTATCCCGTGAGGAATGTGCAGCCAAAGCCGCGAACCTACTTACCCGCCTGAATGTTCCTGAGCGCTTGTGGCATCTCGCGCCATCAACCTTTTCCGGCGGCGAACAGCAGCGCGTCAACATCGCCCGTGGGTTTATTGTCGATTATCCCATTCTGCTGCTCGATGAGCCTACCGCCTCGCTGGACGCCAAAAACAGCGCCGCCGTGGTGGCGCTGATTGAAGAAGCAAAAGCCCGCGGCGCGGCAATTGTCGGCATTTTTCACGATCAAACCGTGCGCGACTGCGTCGCGGATCGTCTGCACCTGATGGGAACAACAGCATGATTATCAACAATGTAAAGCTGGTGCTGGAAGATGAAGTGGTGCAAGGATCGCTGGAAATTGTAGGCGGAGTTATTCGCACTTTTGCCGAAAGCCCGAGCAGCTTGCCTGAAGCGCTGGACGGTGAAGGCGGTTGGCTGCTGCCGGGACTTATCGAGCTGCATACCGATAACCTCGACAAGTTTTTCACCCCGCGCCCGAAGGTAGACTGGCCTGCCCACTCGGCAATGAGCAGCCACGATGCGCTAATGGTTGCCAGCGGTATTACTACCGTGCTGGATGCGGTGGCGATTGGCGATGTGCGCGACGGTGGCGACCGTCTGGAAAACCTGGAAAAAATGATCAATGCGGTGGAAGAGACGCAAAAACGCGGGGTCAACCGTGCCGAACACCGTCTGCATCTGCGCTGCGAGCTGCCGCACCACACCACCCTGCCGCTGTTTGAAAAACTGGTCGGTCGTGAGCCGGTGACGCTGGTGTCGCTGATGGACCACTCACCGGGCCAGCGTCAGTTCGCCAACCGTGAGAAGTACCGCGAGTATTATCAGGGCAAGTATTCGCTGACCGACGAGCAGATGGCCCGCTATGAAGAAGAGCAACTCGCCCTGGCGGCACGCTGGTCACAACCCAACCGCACCGCCATCGCACAGATGTGTCGTGAACGGCAGATTGCACTGGCGAGCCACGATGACGCCACCCACGATCATGTGCTGGAATCGCATCAACTTGGCAGCGTGATTGCCGAATTTCCCACGACGTTCGAAGCCGCCGAAGCCTCGCGCCAGCATGGCATGAACGTGTTAATGGGCGCGCCGAATATCGTGCGAGGCGGTTCGCACTCCGGCAACGTAGCAGCCCATAAGCTGGCCGAACTGGGGCTACTGGATATCCTCTCTTCCGATTACTACCCCGCCAGTCTGCTCGACGCAGCATTTCGTGTCGCGGATGATGATACCAACCGTTTTACGCTGCCACAGGCGATTCGTCTGGTGACCCGTAATCCAGCGCGGGCGTTGAATCTTGACGACCGTGGCGTGGTTGCCGAAGGAAAACGCGCAGATCTGGTGCTGGCACACCGCAAAGGCGGCAACATCCATATCGACCACGTCTGGCGTCAGGGCAAAAGGGTATTCTGACTATGGGTAAACTGATCTGGCTGATGGGGCCATCCGGCTCCGGAAAGGACAGTCTGCTGGCGGAACTCCGCCAACAGGAACCGGCGCAACTGCTGGTGGCGCACCGTTACATCACCCGCGCCGCCAACGCCGGGAATGAAAATCATATTGCGCTGAGTGAACAAGAGTTTTTTACCCGCGCCGGGCAGAACCTGCTGGCGCTAAGCTGGCATGCCAACGGTTTGTACTACGGCGTCGGCGTGGAGATTGACCTCTGGCTACACGTCGGTTTTGATGTGGTGGTCAACGGCTCGCGTGCGCATCTGCCCCAGGCGCAGGCCCGTTACGGCACATCTTTACTCCCTATTTACTTACAGGTTTCCCCGGCGATTTTACGCCAGCGCTTGCAGGCACGCGGACGGGAAAGCGAAACGGAAATCGCCGCCCGTCTTGAACGCGCAGCTCGCTACGCCCCGTATGACTGCCACGTCCTCAATAACGATGGAAGTTTACTACAGTCAGTCGATACACTGCTCACCCTGATGGGACGTAAGGAGAAGAAACATGTCTGTCTGTGAATTACGCCGCGCCACGCTGTATGACACCGATGCGGTTTATGCGCTGGTCTGCGAACTGAAGCAGGGTAAATTCGACCACCAGGCCTTTAGCACCGGGTATATAGCAAATCTGCAAGACCCCAATATGCACTACCAGCTGGCGCTGCTTGACGGACAGGTCATCGGATTGATCGGTCTGCATTTGCAATTTCACCTGCACCACGCTAACTGGATTGGTGAGATTCAGGAACTGGTGGTGATGCCGCAGGCACGGGGGTTAAAGGTAGGCAGCCAGTTGCTGGCCTGGGCCGAAGCCACCGCGCGCGAAGCGGGTGCAGAGATGACCGAGCTTTCCACCAGCACGCAGCGCCTTGATGCGCATCGTTTTTACCGCCGCGAAGGTTATACGCAGAGCCATTTTCGCTTTACCAAGCCGTTGTAGGGGGATGCGATGAGTCTGACCATTACGCTTACAGGAACCGGCGGCGCACAGTTGGTACCGGCTTTTGGCTGCAGCTGTGCCGCCTGCCAACGAGCACGTTTACAGGCGCAATACCGCCGGCGCCCCTGCAGTGGCGTGGTCAAATTCAATAATGCGGTGACGCTTCTGGATGCAGGGCTCCCCCATCTGATGGACGACTGGCCGGCAGGCAGTTTCCAGCAGTTCCTGCTCACTCACTATCATATGGATCATGTACAGGGACTGTTTCCGCTGCGCTGGGGGGTGGGAAAAACAATCCCGGTGTACGGCCCACCGGATGAACAGGGCTGCGACGATCTGTTTAAGCATCCCGGTATTCTGGATTTTAGCCAGACCGTCGCGCCGTTTGTGGTGTTCGATTTACAGGGATTGCAGGTGACCCCTTTACCGCTCAACCACTCTAAGCTTACGTTTGGCTACCTGCTGGAAACAGCGCACAGCCGCGTGGCGTGGCTTTCCGATACCGCCGGGCTTCCCGACAAAACGCTGAAGTTTCTCCTCAATAACCAGCCGCAAGTGATTATCATCGACTGCAGCCACGCCCCACGCGCCGAGCCGCCACTCAATCACAGCGATGTAAATACCGTCATCGCCCTAAACGAGGTTATCCGCTGCCCACGGGTGATCCTGACGCACATCAGTCATCAGTTCGACCTGTGGATGATGGAAAATCTGCTGCCGGCAGGGTTTGAGGCGGGGTATGACGGTATGGAAATTGTGCTGGATTAATTACCCAGACAATAAGACTTGTTAACAGGTCTCTTAAATCCTATATTAAGACCAGTTAAATGGTCTTTAGGAGCGATTATGCCGCATATCATTTTAAGCGATACCACCGCGAGTGTGAGTGAGCTAAAAAAGAACCCGATGGCGACGGTTAGCGCAGGAGATGGGTTTCCGGTCGCAATCCTGAACCGTAACCAGCCCGCTTTTTATTGCGTGCCAGCAGAGCTTTACGAAAAAATGCTCGATGCGCTGGACGACCAACAGCTGGTTAAATTAGTCCATGAACGTAGCCAACAACCCCTGGTGGATGTGGATCTGGACAGCTACTTATGAGTTATACGGTAAAGTTCAGGGAAGATGCGCTGAAAGAATGGCAAAAACTTGATAAAGCCATTCAGCAGCAATTTGCCAGAAAACTAAAGAAATGCTGTGAAAACCCGCATGTTCCTTCAGCAAAGCTCAGGGGAATAAAAGATTGCTACAAAATCAAACTACGAACATCAGGGTTTCGTCTTGTTTATCAAGTCATTGACGACACCCTGGTTATCGCGGTCGTTGCCGTCGGTAAACGCGAGCGTAGTGAAGTCTATAACCTTGCCAGCGAAAGATTGCGCTAACGATCGTAATCTTCTTCCATTCTGCGTTCTTCGTCTTCTAACTGTCGACGTTCCTGATCGAGCTGCCGCTGGCGGTCGTCTAACTGACGACGGCGGTCTTCGAACTGGCGACGACGATTGTCGTACTGCCTACGGCGATCGTCACTCATCTGACGCTGCCAGCCATCATCACGTGAGTCGTCATAATCCCGATTGTTATCCGGATTATAGGCATCGCTGACGGCACGTTGAATATTGCCAATGGCGTCATCAATAATGTCTGCATGCGCCGAAATCGTCGTCAACATCAGCAAACTGAATAAAAAGAGCGTCGGGGAGCGTTTCATAAAACCAGCCTCATAAAGAAACTGACCCCACGGTAATCAAAGTGCTTTGACGCGAGTAGCGGAGGAATCTCAATTACGTGCGCGTCGCAGCGCCTGGGCCAGTTCCCCTCGGGTAAACGGTTTACGCAATAGCGCCACATCCGGCAACGCCGGATTATGCGCCGGACGTAAATCCTGGCCGCTAATCAGCAGAATATTCAGTTGGGGATAATGCTTCAGGGCATGATTGACCACATCCGCACCACTCAATCCGCCAGGCAACATTAAGTCACTGACAAGAATATCAATCTCTGCTGAAGCCGCCAGCATATGCATTGCCTGTTCGCCGTTAGCGGCTTCGAGCGTCAGGTAGCCCAAAAGGTGTAATTGTTCGCACAACGTCTGACGCACATCGGCCTCATCTTCAAGCACCAGAACCAGCTTCTCACCGCGGGTCGCAGGATGCTCTGCTATCGGTTCGACCGGAACTTGCACCGGCACAACGGCACGAGGAAGTTGTAGTCTGACGGTGGTTCCCTGCCCCGGCGCGCTTTCGATCTCTACGCGACCGCCAGATTGACGCACAAAGCCGTACACCATTGATAATCCCAGCCCGCTGCCGCTACCGGTTTGTTTGGTCGTGAAGAACGGTTCGAAGACCTGGGCTTTCACCTCCTGCGACATGCCGCTACCCTGGTCGGCAACCTCCAGCATCACCATATCCTGCTTACGCCCATCGCTGCGCGTAACCCGCTGATTCCAGGTACGGATTTTAATCGTGCCCGTCTGCCCGTCCATGGCATCACGGGCGTTCATCACCAGATTGATAATGGCGTTTTCCAACTGGCTGACGTCAATCCACGCCGGCCAGGCAGGCGACTGGGCTTCAATCTCCAGCGTCAACGTGGCGGGTAGCGAATGACGCATCAACTCGCCCAAGTTTTCCAGCAACGTTTTCAGCTCTACCGCGTGCGGATGCAAAGACTGTTTGCGCGAAAAGGCCAGCAGCCGCTGGGTCAGTAGCGCCCCGCGTTCAGCCGCTTTTAGCGCCCGATGAATCCGCGGCGCATCGGGCGAATCTGGGTTCACCAGATCCAGGCTGCCGATAATCACCGCCAGCAGGTTATTGAAATCATGCGCTAATCCACCCGTCAGTTGCCCCACCGCCTTCAGCTTTTGGCTATGCAACAGCGCTTCCTCCAACCCCTGGCGCTCAGTGCGGTCGATTTCCATCTGGCTGGTTTTTTCTTTTAGCAATCGGGTGGTGTGCTCCAGCGACGCCGTATTACGGGCAAAGACGTTAAAGGCACGGGCCAGTTCTCCCAGCTCGTCGCGACGTTGCAGAGCCGGGACGCTGACGTCCGATTCACCGTGCGCCAGCCGGGTCATCGCCCGTGAAATGGCCGTCAGGTTGGAGCCAAGATTGCGGTAGATATACCAACCGGCAAAACCAGTGATCACCACCGCCAGCAGCGCAAACACTAAAATAAACAACGCGCCGGATTGCAGTTCCTGATGGCTTTGCGCCACCCGCTGTTCGGAGATTAACGCCACCTGCGAAGCATACTGGTTGATATCACTGTTGAGGATCGCTACCAGCGCTTTGATATGAAACATATACCAGTTGATCGCCAGATCGCTTTGTTCCAGTGCGGCAGAAAGCGGCTCCAGCTTATGCAGTTCCTGATTGAAATCATTGAGAATACGGCTAATCAGCAGGTTACTGGCTTGCAGAGGCAGCGCGGGCATCACGCCGTCCAGTTGTTTGACCACCGATCGTGGCGTAGGTGTTTCAATAGAGGCGATAATTAAGCGATCCATCTGATCCAGCAGCGCGTCATCCTGTGCGTCAGTCAACTTTTGCAGATGGCGTAAGTAGCTTTGATTCTGATACAGCGAACTGAGTAGCGCGTTACGCTCCAGATGCCGCCGCTGCCCGCGCTGCAACATACCTTCCACACTGCTTTGCAGCTCATTGCTGCGTTGAATAATACGCTCAACCAGCCCCGGCTCCTGCTGTGCCAGCGGCGCAGCGGCCAGTTGTTCCAGCGAATGCTTCAGCGCCCGTTGCGTCTCCTGCAGACGTTCCGCTTCACCTTTGTATTCCAGTGCCCCCACCACCTGAGAGAGCCGCACCGCCGCCGTTGCTACATTTGCTGTATCGCGCGCCAGGTTCATGCTGCCGGTCATGTCATCAACGGTTTGCTGTTGCACCTGCTCCTGAATCTGACTGGCATGCTGAAAACCCAGCACCGCCACGCCGCTGACCATCAACGTGACCGCCACCACCAGCAGGTTGAAAAACAGTAATCGCCCGCGCGCGCTGGCGAAAAAGTGACGTCCTGGTTGCGGCATATCACGCTCCATGAAGAAAAATCGCAATATGACAAATATGAACGGCTTCTGACATTTTGCATTTACATTCCTGTGATGGACTGCTGATATCGGCCACCCCGCAGGAGATCCGCGATGAGCAGGACACCGGTTCTGGAAATGCGCAACATTGCCAAAGCGTTTGGCAAATTTTACGCGCTGAAAGGGGTCGATTTAACGGTCTGGCCGGGTGAGATCCATGCTCTGATGGGCGAGAACGGCGCGGGGAAAAGCACCCTGATGAAGATCCTCGCGGGGGCGTATACCGCCACCAGCGGCGAGATCCTGATTGACGGACAACCTTTTCATATTCGTGGGCCAAAGGATGCATTAAGTGCAGGCATTACTCTGATTTATCAGGAGATGCAGCTCGCGCCAAACCTGACGGTAGCGGAAAATATCTTTCTTGGCAGCGAGCTATCGCGCGGTGGTCTGGTCCAGCGCAAAGAGATGGTGATGCAGTCGCAGAAGGTTATCGACCGACTCGGTGCCCAGTTTAAGGCCAGCGACCGGGTAATGACGCTGACCATCGCCGAACAGCAGCAGGTCGAAATCGCCCGCGCCCTGCACCGTAACAGCCGCATCCTGGTGATGGATGAACCCACCGCCGCCCTCTCCTCACGTGAAACACACCGCCTGTTTGAACTGATCATGCGTCTACGCGATGAAGGAATGGCGATTATCTATATCAGCCACCGCATGGCGGAAGTCTATGAACTCTCCGATCGCGTCAGCGTCCTGCGCGATGGGCAGTATGTCGGTAGCCTGACCCGCGACAAGCTTAATGCTGCGGAACTGGTGCGCATGATGGTGGGTCGCCCGTTGAGCGATCTGTTCAACAAAGAGCGCGATATTCCCTTAGGCAAAGCGCGCCTCAATGTTCATCACCTGACTGATGGCAACAAAGTGCAACCGTGCAGCTTGCTGGTGCGCTCCGGGGAGATCGTCGGCCTTGCGGGTCTGGTGGGAGCCGGACGTTCTGAACTGGCGCAGCTGATTTTTGGCGTACGTAAAGCCATCGGCGGCATGATTGAAGTCGACGGCGAACCGGTGGTGATCCACTCCCCGCGTGAAGCGATTGACCACGGTATTGGCTTTCTGACCGAGAACCGCAAAGAACAGGGGTTATTTTTAGAACTGGCGGCCGCGGAGAACATCACCATGGCGACGCTGGAACGTGACGCCAACTGGGGCATGCTCGATCGCAAAAAAGCGCAGGCCATTTCCGATGATGCGATTCAATTACTCAACATCCGCGTGCCGCATGCTCAGGTACGGGCGGGTGGGCTGTCCGGCGGTAATCAACAAAAATTGCTGATCTCGCGTTGGGTGGCGATCGGCCCGCGCATTTTGATCCTCGATGAACCCACGCGCGGCGTAGACGTCGGCGCCAAAAGCGAGATCTACCGGATCATGAACGATATGGCGCGCAAAGGCGTGGCGATCCTGATGATCTCCAGTGAATTGCCGGAAGTGGTCGGCATGAGCGATCGGGTATATGTCATGCGGGAAGGCAGTATTGCCGGCGAGCTGGACGGGAAAAGCATTACCCAGGAAAACATTATGACGCTGGCAACCGGCGTGAACGACTCCCATCATCAGGCGGTGCCCCATGAATAATCCAACCCCTTCCCAGCAGGTGGCGAAATCCGCCTCCGCGAAAAGAATGCTGATGAGCGATCTGATGCAAACGGTCGGTATCTTGCCGATTCTGATCCTGATTGTGGCGGTGTTTGGCTTTATCGCGCCAAACTTTTTTACTGAGAGCAACCTGCTGAATATTACCCGCCAGGCGTCGATCAATATCGTGCTGGCGGCTGGCATGACTTTCATCATCCTGACCGGCGGGATCGATCTCTCCGTCGGTTCAATTCTCGGCACCACCGCCGTTGCGGCCATGGTCGTTTCTCTTATTCCTGAGTTTGCCATGCTGTCGATTCCGGCGGCGCTGATGCTCGGCCTGGTGCTGGGATTGTTTAACGGCGCGCTGGTCGCTTTTGCCGGACTACCGCCGTTTATCGTCACGCTTGGAACGTATACCGCGTTACGTGGCGCGGCGTACCTGCTGGCGGATGGCACGACGGTTATCAACTCCAACATCAGCTTTGAGTGGATCGGCAACAACTATCTCGGCCCGGTACCGTGGCTGGTAGTGATTGCACTGGCGGTGGTGGTGGTGTGCTGGTTCATTCTGCGCCGTACCACGCTCGGCGTTCATATCTACGCGGTCGGCGGCAACATGCAGGCCGCACGTTTAACCGGGATCAAAGTCTGGCTGGTGCTGTTGTTCGTCTACGGCATGAGCGGTTTGCTCTCGGGTCTTGGCGGGGTGATGAGCGCCTCGCGGCTGTACAGCGCCAACGGCAACTTAGGCATGGGCTACGAGCTGGACGCCATCGCGGCGGTGATCCTCGGCGGCACCAGCTTTGTCGGCGGGATCGGCACCATCACCGGCACGCTGGTAGGGGCGCTGATTATCGCCACGCTTAATAACGGCATGACGCTGATGGGCGTCTCCTATTTCTGGCAACTGGTGATCAAAGGGGCGGTGATCATCATAGCGGTGCTGATCGACAAATACCGTACCCGACACCATCAAAGTGCATAGACAAGCTTACTGGCCTACTCATTCGTAGGCCTGATAAGCGCAGCGCCATCAGGCGTATAACAACAATACCCTACGTGAGGAAACGAGTATGCGTTTGAAGCCATTAGTGACCGCGCTCTGTGCTGGCGCACTGCTTGCTGCAGCTCCGTTTGTGCAGGCAAAAGAACTGAAATCGATCGGCGTTACGGTGGGCGATCTGGCCAACCCGTTCTTCGTACAAATCACCAAAGGTGCAGAGCTGGAAGCACGCAAACTGGCCGGTGATAACGTCAAAGTGACGCTGGTCTCCAGCGGCTACGATCTGGGGCAACAGGTGTCGCAAATCGACAACTTTATTGCCGCCAAAGTCGATATGATCATTCTTAACGCGGCGGATTCCAAAGGCATCGGTCCGGCGGTAAAACGCGCGAAAGACGCGGGGATCGTGGTGGTCGCCGTTGACGTGGCGGCGGAAGGCGCAGATGCGACCATTACCTCCGATAACACCCAGGCAGGCGAAATGGCCTGTAAATACATTACCGACCGCCTGAAAGGCAAAGGCAACGTTGTCATCATCAACGGGCCGCCGGTTTCCGCCGTCCAGAACCGCGTGGAAGGCTGCCAAACCGAGTTCAAACGCCACCCGGACATCAAGGTGCTGTCGCATAACCAAAACGCCAAAGGCAGTCGCGAAGGCGGGCTGGAGATCATGACCGCGTTGCTGGCGGCGAATCCGAAGATCGACGGCGTATTCGCCATTAACGATCCGACTGCGATCGGTGCCGATCTGGCGGCAAAACAGGCGCAGCGTAGCGAATTCTTTATTGTCGGCGTAGATGGATCGCCTGACGGTGAAGAAGCGCTGAAGCGCGAAAACTCACTATTTGTAGCGACTCCGGCACAAGATCCGCAGGTGATGGCTGCCAAAGCGGTCGAAATCGGCTATGACATATTGCAGGGGAAACCCGCCCCGAAAGAACCCGTGCTGATCCCGGTGACGATGATCGATAAAAACAACGTCGGCAGTTATAAGGGTTGGACAGTGAAATAAATCCTGAACCGACTAAGGCTCCTGCTACAAAAAGAGTCAAAGAAGCAAGAGCGCCCGTCAGGGCGCTTACCTCATAAAAACTGAGAGTAATAAATATCCATTTTCTCCTCTATATTATGACTCAGTATAAAAGAAAAAAGCATAATCGCCGTGTAAATAACCGGAATACCAATAACCAAAGTTGTAAACGTATACCAGGGGTGACTTTGGAACAGTTCCGCTGGCACGAGACATATATATCCTAAACCCCATAAAATAATGGCACACAATTTTATGACTCTCCAATAATCATGGAAATCCAGCTTATCAAGTGCCGGACAAGATCCTGGATATTTAGCCGCTATTATGCCGGATTGAATAGTATCTGCGGATGTACTGGCGAATAACTGATGTCCTTGCCCATATTTTGCAGCATCCGCAGCCAATGCCAATACAACCCAGCGCTGAACCTCTGTGCTTTGCCCAGTGACGGCCTCCAGTTCATATCGGCTATCGGCCAAAATACGCGTTTTGGCGTTTTCTATCCCACTAAACAATACGAATTTTGACTGCTTATCCAGTGAGTTGAACCACAATTTTTTAATTTTACTAGCATCCACCTGCTGTGCAGAAAGATATGTACTTACGATTTCATCAAGATAGTAAGGGGTACTGTCCATCATGCGTAATAAATATAAAGGTGCGTCTTTGTCTTCAAGCAAATTTGCATTGGTAAAAATAAAAGCATTAGCACTTTCGAAAAATTCAGAATTATTTTCATCATACAATTCAACTGCAATAACCAGGTGGTTTTCAGACATATTTAAATCAACCCAGTCATTAATTAAGAAATAATCAGGGCACTCGTGAAGGATATTAATTTTCCCGACTTTATCGTTGGGGATGTCCAGGCTTGCCAGCACCGCCTTGAAACTACTGCCGATAGTGTCATCCGCCCCTTTAACGTATAGCCAGGTATTAAAAGGCCGATATTTCCTGACAAGAGAATTTTTGAGGGGTTCTATCAACTGTCTTAGTACTTTATCAACTCTGGTGTCATCCATTGAGTCAACTTCAATATCAATACGTAGCGGCGTTGCAGAACCTGCTGGCGCTTCACCCTCTAGTTTCTGAATTTTTAATGCCAGTTCAGGTACCGGGAGAATGGATGAATAGTCTAAAAGCGGCAATGCCCGTATTGCCCAGTTTTTCCACTGATTCATACCATACTGCTCAAGATAACCCGCATAGTAACATGGAAAAGATATAAGGCCGTAAGTGATTACCATCACACACCAGATGGCTAACACTATTAGCGATGGGATACCTATTGCATTCCATATCAGATCATCAGGAACCTTCTTGTCCTGCAACCAGCTGAATATATTGTATGTTATAAAAAATAGAAAGACAGCACAGCTAATGATCAGCATAATATTCAGCGGGAATTTTTCTGGTTCCTGATAGGGATTTTTGTTTGGTATCTTCCATTTCCTCATTTGCTTGTCCCCGCCGTGGGCAGTGTAGTTTTTATTGCACAGCCGCATGCGGCCCTACAACCATCCACAACAACGCCTTTGCCGTCCATTGTCCAGGTTGGCTCAAAATCAAGTATTGGGAAGGTGCCTTTGTGCAGAATACAAACCACAGTATCCCCCATTAAGGCGACAGCAATTCCCATAAACTTGCTACCAGAAGCTTTATTGACATATCCGCCATTTTCCAGCGGATCGTTTAGCCTGATTACACCTTTCATATTATTTCCCCGCATCCATATCGCAGTACATCCGGGTCCAGCCTTTATAGCCCACCACCTCCGGTTCTTTATCCGGCAGGTTTTGATAATTCGCTTTTTCTGACTCAACAAGATTATCCAGCCCTTTTTTCATAAAAATAACCATACCCCACGCATACCCTGGAGATTCAGGTCTGATATGCGCGTTCACATACTCGCCACTGGATTTATGCTTGCCTGGTCTGTAGAGATAATATGTATCATCAAAGAATTGATAATCTATACCCGGACCACCCGGCGCCAGACGCGGGTCGTCAAAAGGGTATGAGCTCATATACAAATGTCCTTGGGCTGTGGAAATAAACGCCTGATTATTAACCACCACCACTCTTTTTATTTCTTTTCCTTCAGGTCTGTCGACCATATTCCCATCAGAATTTTTCTCTTGCCCCTGAGATGGGGACATATACGTTGCGACCTGCCACGTTTGTCCATAATCTTTAGATATTTTATATGCCCCAGGTTCCCATCGCGGTATAAGAATATACTTATCTGATGGATGAATATATACCCCAGAGAATATCCTGAAGGAAGCAAATACTCCATCATATATCTCTTTATGAATATCTTTTCTAATGTCATGATACCAAAGTGCTCCCTCACAATAATAGCCTTTTAACTCCAGATAACGATTATCATCATAACGATAAATAACCTGTGAGGGTGTTTTTTTTGTACAGCCAGAGATAACACATAGTGAAATTGCTACGACGATTACTCTTACCACATTTCCCATTATCATAATTCATCCTTAAACGTTAAGTATTTTGGGCATATCCCATTGCAAATTATTTCCCCGCATCCATATCGCAGTACATCCGGGTCCAGCCCTTATAGCCCACCACCTCCGGTTCTTTGTCCGGCAGGTTTTGATAGTTAGCCTTATAACCTTCCGTTAAATGGGCTAAGGATGCTTTCATAAATACCACCGTTCCCCACGCAGCACCTGGAAACTCAGGACTGGTATGGCCGTCCACATACTTGCCACCGGATTTATGCTTGCCAGGTCTGTAGAGATAATAGGTGTCATCAAAGTATTGATAATCTATACCCGGACCACCCGGCTTTAAGCGCGGGTCGTCAAAAGGGTATGAGCTCATATAAAAATGTCCTTGTGCAGTGGAAATAAATGCCTGATTATTAACCACCACCACTCTTTTTATTTCTTTTCCTTCAGGATAGTCGCGCATAATACCGTCTGAGTTTCTCTCCAGCGACGGGAAAGAGGCCATATATGTGGCGACCTGCCACGTTTGCCCGTAATCTTTAGATATCAGATAAGCAGTCGGCTCCCAGTTTGGGATGAGTATATATTTATCAGAAGGGTGAATATAGGTTCCCGAGAAAATCCTGAAGGAAGCAAATCTTCCATCAATTAACTCTTTGTGAATATTTTTTTTACCATCGTGATACCAAAGTGCTCCCTCACAATTATAGCCTTTTAACTCCAGATAACGATTATCATCATAACGATAAATAACCTGCGAGGGTGTTTTTTTGTACAGGCAGCGATGGCGCATAGTGAAATTGCTGCGACGATTACTCTTACCACATTTCCCATTTTCATATTTTATCCTTAAACGTTAAGTGGGTCAGGCATATCCCATTGCAGATTATTTCCCTGCATCCATGTCGCAGTACATCCGGGTCCAGCCTTTATAGCCCACCACCTCCGGTTCTTTGTCCGGCAGATTTTGATAGTTGGCCTTATAGCCTTCCGTTAGATGGGCTAAAGACGCTTTCATAAACACCACCGTTCCCCACGCAGCACCTGGAAACTCAGGACTGGTATGACCGTCCACATACTCGCCACTGGATTTATGCTTGCCCGGTTTGTAGAGATAATACGTATCATCATAGTATTGATAATCTATACCCGGACCACCCGGCGCCAGACGCGGGTCGTCAAAAGGATATGAACTCAGATATAAATGCCCCTTCGCCGTGGTAATAAATGCCTGATTATTAACCACCACCACTCTTTTTATTTCTTTTCCTTCAGGGCTGTCACGCATAACACCATCTGAGTTTCTCTCCAGCGCGGGGAAAGAGGCCATATATGTTGCTACCTGCCACGTTTGTCCGTAATCTTTAGATATTTTATATGCCCCAGGTTCCCATCGTGGTATAAGAATATACTTATCTGATGGATGAATATATACTCCGGAAAAGATCTGATACGTTGAATAAACGCCATTTACTAATTCCTTATGTATATTCCTCCTGGTATCATGATACCAAAGTGCACCTTCGCAATCGAAGCCCTTTAGTTCAAGATACCGGTTATCGTCATAACGATAAATAACTTGAGTTGGTATTTTTTTTGTACAGGCAGTGATAGCGCATAGCGAAACTGCGCCGATTAATACTCTTATCGTAATTCCTGGTTTCATAATTCATCCTTAAACGTTAAGCGGTTTTGGCATATCCCATTGCAGATTATTTCCCTGCATCCATATCGCAGTGCATCCGGGTCCAGCCCTTATAGCCCACCACCTCCGGTTCTTTGTCCGGTAGATTTTGATAGTTGGCCTTATAACCTTCCGTTAAATGGGCCAAGGATGCTTTCATAAACACCACCGTTCCCCAGGCGCGCCCTGGCGATTCAGGTCTCATGTGGGCATTCACATACTCGCCACTGGATTTATGCTTGCCTGGTCTGTAGAGATAATATGTATCATCAAAGAATTGATAATCTATACCCGGACCACCCGGCGCCAGACGCGGGTCGTCAAAAGGGTATGAACTCATATACAAATGGTCTTGGGCTGTGGAAATAAACGCCTGATTATTAACCACCACCACTCTTTTTATTTCTTTTCCTTCAGGGTAGTCGCGCATAATACCATCTGAGTTTTTCTCCAGCGCCGGGAAAGAAGCCATATATGTGGCTACCTGCCACGTTTGTCCGTAATCTTTAGATATCTTGTAAGCATCTGGCTCCCATCGTGGTATCAGAATATACTTATCTGATGGATGAATATATACCCCGGAAAAGATCTGATACGTTGAATAAACACCATTTACTAACTCCTTATGTATATTCCTCTTGGTATCATGATACCAAAGTGCACCTTCGCAATCGAAGCCCTTTAGTTCAAGATACCGGTTATCGTCATAACGATAAATAACTTGTGATGGTATTTTTTTTGTACAGGCAGCGATAGCGCATAGTGAAACCGCGCCAATTAATACTCTTATCGTAATTCCTGGTTTCATAATTCATCCTTAAACGTTAAGTGGGTCAGGCATATCCCATTGCAGATTATTTCCCTGCATCCATATCGCAGTGCATCCGGGTCCAGCCCTTATAGCCCACCACCTCCGGTTCTTTGTCCGGCAGATTTTGATAGTTAGCCTTATAACCTTCCGTTAAATGAGCTAAAGATGCTTTCATAAAAACCACCGTTCCCCAGGCGCGCCCTGGAAACTCAGGACTGGTATGGCCGTCCACATACTTGCCACCGGATTTATGCTTGCCAGGTCTGTAGAGATAATAGGTGTCATCAAAGTACTGATAATCTATACCCGGACCACCCGGCTTTAAGCGCGGGTCGTCAAAAGGGTATGAGCTCAGATATAAATGTCCTTGTGCAGTGGAAATAAATGCCTGATTATTAACCACCACCACTCTTTTTATTTCTTTTCCTTCAGGTCTGTCACGCATAACACCATCTGAATTCCTCTCCATCGACGGGAAAGAGGCCATATATGTGGCGACCTGCCACGTTTGCCCGTAATCTTTAGATATCAGATAAGCAGTCGGCTCCCAGTTTGGGATGAATATATATTTATCGGAAGGATGAATATAGGTTCCCGAGAAAAGTCTGAAGGAGGCAAATCTTCCATCAATTAACTCTTTGTGAATATTTTTTTACCATCGTGATACCAAAGTGCTCCCTCACAATTATAGCCTTTTAACTCCAGATAACGATTATCATCATAACGATAAATAACCTGTGAGGGTGTTTTTTTTGTACAGGCAGCGATGGCGCATAGTGAAACTGCGCCGATTATTATTCTTACCGTAATTCCTGCTTTCATAATTCATCCTTAAACGTTAAGTGGGTCAGGCATATCCCATTGCAGATTGGGAGTCTCGGCATTGTATATTTCATTGTGTCTGGCAGGTTGAACCGTTGTTGAATGGCAATATTCGTTAACCACACCAAATTGACCTTTGGGTAAAATATCATCCGGCCTGTTCATAAATGGTTTTGTATATAAACCATTTAAAACACCAGCATTATAATAATTAACAGCATCAGAAAAACCATTACGCTTCATACGCCAGTCCCCGCGCAAGAGTAGCTCGGTCCAGAATTCTCCGCAGCGGTGATCAAATGCTCTGCATGTTCCCACCGCCAGATCGAAGGCCATCGCTTTCGCGGGGGCATCTTTCGACATCACAATAGAGGAATGCTGGCTGTAACCAATCTGCTCTGATTGCATCCATTCTTTTTGCAGTTCATCCGGCGTTTTTTCATAAATCAACTGAACGGTCTTATTGTATCCCCCGCCCAGGACAACGCCTTTGGTATAAGGCTTGCCATATTTTTTGGCGAACATCGTAAGTTCTGCGGGCGTTAATGCCTGGCCCGGCTGTAAATAATCAAAACCGGCCCCGCTCAGATTTTTGGTGTCGGTTTCAGTACGCGCAATGACATTCGCCTTTGCAGAAAATGAGATGTCCTGATCGGGTGAACCTGGCGCTATCGAATATTTATACTGACTTCCCGCGCCCTGTAACTGGTGTCTGAAGGTGACGGGGAGCTGCTCACCGTTAACAACCACATCCGCAAACGTATATTGTTTGGTCGCGCCCGTATCCTGATTAAAGCAGTTCTTTTCTAACGTCGGCATTTCAAAAGGCACGCTCAGCGGGCTGCCGCCTATTTCCGGACCATTTTCGCAAAAAACCCGCTGGCGCAGATTGTCTATTCCGCTGGCAATGTTATAGGGGACTCCCCGCCAGCCCAAACCCTGGACGTTAAGTAATGAAACCACACTGTCATTGGGGCAAAAATAATTATAGACCTTGCCAAAGTTATTACGCGTATAGAGTTCATTCTTGCGCCACTGTGAATTGGTTTTACTCATGCATAGCGCGCCTTCTAATTCATCGATCTCGGCCTGCGTGTGATATTGCCCCTTGCCGTATCTGGCGTTGGTCGCCATCAACTGGCAGAAATTTTTAAACGTCTGCTGTCGGGCGCGATCCGTTTGATGATGTCCGGGCGTCATACCTTCAGCAGCCGTTTTTTCCAGTGCGTAGGGGGAATGGTTAAGAATCACGCAGTCAGCGGGTTTCTCATTAGCTTGCATGACCAGCATATTGGCGAGCATAGTGATAATAGTCCCCTGTGAATGTGCAACAATATTAATTGGGTCCAGTTTTGTTGCCGGTTCACTTCGAATCATCAGGATTAAATCAGCCAGCCGCTGCGCGGCAAAAAACTGATAAATACGGTGCGGATTATCATAAATAGGGTGCGTAAAATCCCCGGCATTCAGATACAGTGATGCAAATCCTGCCGCACCGTTCGCCAGGCCGCCGGAGCCAGGGCCTAACATATCCGGAATAGTGGTTGTCGCATTGGCAAAGGTACCCCCGCCTTTGGCGTACACATCATCGAGAACATTACCGAAATTATCATTCTGATATTTCAAGGTGGTTTGGGGAATATGGCCCAGTTTTTCCAGCTTTGCGTGGTCATCTTCCTGATAGGCGTTGTAAGGCAGTTTTGCGGCGTCTCCTGATTTAGCCCGTTCTTCGCGATAACGCCGCTGGTCTTCTATATATGTCGCATGATCGACGGGTTTATACCCCCAATAAAATGGAATTACCGGGCTGCGTCCGGGCATTTTTACATTCTGCTGCTCGCCATCGCCCATATCCATTTTGTACTGCTGCCATTCATGCGGATACATATCCGTGCGGCCCATACGTTCATTCAGGCCAGCGATAATACCCTGCTCCTGATTCTGATAGGCCTCGCCAACATCGTTGACACCGTGCACAAGGATCACAATGCAGGGCATGGAATAGTTAACGGGCACGTCGCAGACCGCCATTTTTCCGCCCGTTGATTTAGGCACGCCCTGTACACCTGTCGCCACCACCCGCGGATTAAAGGGACTGTTACTCATTTGGTAAAATCTCCATTTTCATTTCGTCCATTTCAGTCATATCCAATAACGGCGTCATTCCTTCATCGTCTGTGACGCCTTCAATGGTCTCACCTGATGCCTTAGTCAGTCTGAATTTTGTCTTTTTCAGAACATCGTCTGGGTTGCCAGAGCCATGTAATTTAATGCGGCGATGAAACTGCTCTTCCTGAAAGACAGGGGTTTTATCTTTTGCCGACTCCGGTCCGCTCCAGTCAAGAGTGGCGCCTTTCAACTGCACCTTGGCGGGGGAGAATATTTTTACAGAGCCGTCTTCATTTATTCTGATACCGCCACCACCGCACAAAAGCTGGATATTCTTCCTGGCGCTGATGGTTACGTTGCCGTTCATACTCTGAATATGAAAATGCTTATCAGAAAGCAGGCCCATTTCCCCACGCTGCGCCTGGACGGAAATATCATCTTTTGCGGCGATGATTTTGATTCCGATAGCTCTGCTGAAAAGTGACAGGCCCTGTCCAACGGCCATTGAGAGTTTTTTAAAGACGTTAAAACTGCCGTTGCTGGCGGCGTTTAGCGACAAATCTTTGTCTGCTGATAATGCCATCGTTTGCGGTGTAAGCAGGGCCATACCATGATCGGCGTAGGCCACCAGCCCCGAGCGGGTAAGCTGTTCAAGCGCGGCGTTAAGCTGCTGCTGCGGTCCCATTTCGACATTTAACGCCTGTGCCGTCAGCGCGCTCTGCTGAAGCGACGTTGCCAGCGTAAGCGCGGCCTGAAGCTGCTGAACCACTGCGCTCATATCGAGCTGCTTACCCTGGGCTTTTGGCTGCGCCTCAGTCGTGAGTAGTATCCCCTTTGCGGCCCTCAGGACCGCGCGGTCATCGGTGCGTAGTTCTGCGCCTTCGCCGCGGGGTTTACCGCCAGCATCAACAAGATGGCCCATGTTCAACTGCGTTTTGGCATACTCGGTACTCAGCTTGACGTGTTCCTGCCCGCGTCGGTCCTCCATCCGCAGCTTATTAAGACCCGCAGTGCGGATGACGTTGCGGGTATTGTTGCGGCTGGTAACGGGGTCCGGCTTTGGAGCATGATGCAGAGCATGTGCAATAAAAGGTCTTTCCGGATCGCCGCCTTCAAACGCAATGGCGACCTCTGTGCCCTGGATTAACGGAAAGTGATGACCATAAGTATCACCGGCATAAACCCGCGCCAGACGAACGGGCATGCTTTCATAACCTTGCCTGTGCTGGTCGAGGTCAAAATCAAACTTCACCCAATAACGACCCTGCACATCGATGTGAGCATATTGGTCATTGTCTATTGGTGATGAAACGATCGCGGGAACAGTACCGGCGATACGTGGCCGGGGTAATGGCTGCGGTCGAAAGCAAACGCGCTCACGGTAAGGAATACCACTCAGTTGGGATTGAAGGGCTGCATCACGCTTGCCCGTCACCCGCATTGCCGTTACCACAAATCCCGAGGTGAAGGCATGTGGAATGACGCCGCCGATTTCCAACACCATCCCAGGCACAATCAACGGACTGGTGGTCACGCCGTTTAAAATGGACTGATTATTAAGAATAATTTCGTGATGCAGTTTGGCATAGAACCAGCTGGACTCGCCTGGTTGTTCCTCAGAAAATTTCGATCCCGGCTGATGGTGAATATCCGCATAACGATAATCCATTCCATACGTCGCCGATGTTTGTTCCGCCCCATAGGCATCAGCATGAAGTATTAGCGAGTTGGCAAGCCGGTAGTCAAAGTTCTTTGCTTTAACGCCTGCGGAAACAACATTATGCTTTGATACCAGCTTATCGATCGAATAATCATTTGATGTCAGCCCGGCATGGGATGAGTGCATAATCTTTTGATCAAAGATGTATTGGCATTGTGAATCACTGAAGATAAGCACCATAATGTGCGAAACAGCATGATGATTTGCGATCCTGAACCAGATCCCGACTTCTGACAGGATGCGGCTAATAAATGCTAAATCTGACTCCTCCCATTGGACGATCATTTCCCGGTTGGGATAGAGACAAACAAGATTATCAAAGTCGATTTCATAATCGGCAAAAGCATGTTCTTTGAGGATCTGCGTGACCAGTTTCGGCACATTTATGTTCAGGTAAATAGCCGATCGCTTACGTCGTGAGAGTAATGCAAGCTTATGCTCCAGCCTGATTTCGTACAGTGATTCATCCGCTGATGTGCTAATAAGTGAAAATGACGTAATGACGCCTTCAATTTGCCGTTCATATAGCCACTTCTCAGAACCCTGAATATATTTATTCCAGTTATGGTTAGGTGCTCTGATTTGTAGCGACCCTTCAATATTTAGAATTGAGTCAGGAGAGATATTTTTTAGTTTTGATGTAAATGTGATTTTATAACTGTATGGTTTGCTTAAATTTTCATAGCCTTCAATTGTTTCAACATCCAGCCCCCCTAACCTACCCTCCCCCCTCACGGAGAATAAATACTTATTTATACTCTCCTCTGAAACTATACCTTCCAGATTATAGAATCCTGAACCTTTTTTCATTATCGCATCCCTTACCCAAAGAAAGTAATACATAAGAAATAAAGTCTAGTCAGCATATCAACAATAATAAAAAAGGGGTATTTTTTACTGAAAACAAATCTGGGAAGTGAGTTAATTATCATGAGTCAAACATGTAATATAACCCTGACATATAAATAAACGGTTAACTGGTGCGCTTTTATATTTAATAGCATCGTTTCATTACAAAACGGTATATATCGTGCAGCATTCGTTTTTTCATGGTAAGGCAACAATCCAGCAGACAAATCCAAATGGTTCCAAAAGCTGAGAGGCAACTAAAAAGACAGAGCATTAAGCCAATGATTTACAATAACATTTATAGAAAAATTCTGTTTATTTATTATTTTATTGAATAAATCACATCCTCCCATAAAAAAACACAATAAAATATAACTATTCCCTATTCTGCTGTGAGGGGAGAGGTAACTGGATTATGCCCATCTGTTCCCCAGGAAAGATTTTGGTTTTCTCCCTCTTCCTTGAGAGAGAACCGCATAAAGGTCATCTGCTCAGCCACAGGAGAATCAATGAAACGCTCCGCAATAAACGAGATTCTGGGTCACACGCGCCAGTTTTTTTCCCTGCACGACGTGCATCTCCCCGCTTTCGCCAGTTTCCCGCCCACCCAATGGCGCAAGCTTGATGCCTCTGCCTGGGGCGAAGTGTTCGACCTCAAACTCGGTTGGGATGTCACCGCGTTTGGCGGCAACAATTTCGCCGCGCAAGGGTTAACGCTGTTCACCCTGCGTAACGGCTCGCCGAAAGGTATGCCTTATGAGAAATGCTACGCCGAGAAAATCATGCATGTTCGCGATGCCCAGGTTACGCCGATGCATTTTCACTGGCGCAAGCGTGAAGACATCATCAATCGCGGCGGCGGCAATCTGATTGTCGAACTGTGGAACGCCGGTATCAGAGAACAAACGGAGGACAGCGACGTCAATGTGGTCATTGATGGTTGCCGACAAACCCATGCCGCAGGTAGCCAGTTACGCCTGGCTCCAGGGGAAAGCATCTGTCTGCCGCCGGGCCTGTATCACAGCTTCTGGGCGGAAGAAGGTTTTGGCGACGTGCTGGTCGGCGAGGTTTCTTCTGTTAATGACGACGACCACGATAACCACTTTTTGCAACCGATCGCCCGCTATAACGACATTGAAGAAGACGAACCGGCGCAGCTGGTGCTGTGTAACGAATATCGCCTGTTCCGCTAACCAAGGAGCGCATTATGCCGTTGATATCTCTCGCTGATGGCCTTGCCCATGCCCGCGAGCACCGCTATGCCTTAGGGGCATTTAACGTTCTGGACTCACACTTCCTGCGTGCGCTGTTTGCCGCGGCAAAGCAGGAACGTTCACCGTTTATCATCAATATCGCCGAGGTGCATTTTAAATATATCTCGCTGGATTCTTTAGTCGAAGCGGTCAAGTTCGAAGCCTCGCGGCATGACATTCCGGTGGTGTTGAACCTTGACCACGGCCTGCACTTTGAGTCGGTGGTTCGGGCACTACGCTTAGGGTTCAGTTCAGTGATGTTCGATGGTTCCACGCTGGAGTATGAAGAAAATATCCGTCAAACCCGCGAAGTGGTGAAGATGTGCCACGCCGTCGGCGTATCGGTGGAGGCAGAACTGGGCGCGGTGGGCGGTGATGAGGGCGGCGCGTTGTATGGTCACGCCGACGAGTCGCTATTTACCGATCCGATGATGGCGCGTGATTTCGTCGACAGAACCGGGATTGACGCGCTGGCCGTTGCCATTGGCAATGCCCACGGCAAATATAAAGGCGAACCGATGCTCGACTTCCCGCGTCTGGACGCCATTCGCCAGCAGGCGGCGATCCCGCTGGTACTGCACGGCGGTTCCGGCATCAGCGACGACGATTTCCGTCGGGCAATCGAGCTTGGCATTCACAAAATCAACTTCTATACCGGCATGTCGCAGGCGGCGCTGTCGGCCGTGGAGACGCGGATGGCAAATCGCCAGCCGCTGTACGACGAATTCGCCGAACTGCTGCTCGGCATTGAAGAGGCCATTACCGATACTGTTTCAGAACAGATGCGCATTTTTGGCAGCGCGGGACGGGTCTGATGGAACGCAAAGGCGTTATCGCCGCAGGCAACATGCTGGTCGATCATGTACACCAGATTGTGCAGTGGCCGGAACGCGGCTGGCTGGCGGAGATCACCCGTAGCGAACGCGCCACGGGCGGTGCGCCGCTGAACGTGCTGCTAACGCTGGCAAAAATGCACGCCGGGCTGCCGCTGCAGGCGGTGGGGTTAATTGGCAAGGACAGCGATGGCGACTACATCATGGCGATGCTGGAACAGTATCACGTTAATCGCCAGCATGTTCAGCGCACGACATCCGCCCCCACGTCGATGTCGCAGGTGATGACCGATCCCAGTGGCCAGCGCACCTTTTTTCACTCACCGGGCGCCAATCGGCTACTCGATCAACCTGCGTTTGAGCTGCTGGATACCTCGATGAAAATCTTCCATCTGGGGTATCTGCTGTTGCTCGATAGTCTGGACATGCCGGACGATGAGTTCGGTACGCGAAGCGCACGACTATTGGCACAAATGCGTGAAAATGGCTTTGAAACGTCGCTGGATCTGGTTTCACGTAAAGGCGATCCGCGCTACCAGCCGCTGGTGATGCCAGCGCTGCGCCATCTCGACTATCTGGTGATCAATGAACTGGAGGCCGGGGAATTCAGCGGACTGGAAATCCGCCAGCCCAACGGCGAGTTGCATATTGCACACATCGCCACCGCCGCCCGTGAACTGCTGGACGCGGGTGTACGCCAGCGGGTGGTGATCCACTGTCCGGAAGGCGCATGGGGTGAAAGTCCGGATCAGGCTGGCGCCTGGATACCCTCACATTACCTGGCGCAGGAGGAGATCGTCGGCAGCGTCGGGGCTGGGGATGCGTTTTGCGCCGGATTTTTGTATGGCTGCCACGAGCGCTGGTCGCTGGCAGACAGTATCAGGCTGGCACACGCCTGCGCGCGGGCAAGCCTGCTGTGTGCCAATGCAATCGACGGCGCAAAAACGCTGGAGGAATTAAAAGCCGGAATGGCTGATGCCTGATGAACCACGCTTATCAGGCCTCGGGGTCGTTATCGCTTTTGTAGGCCGGATAAGGCGCTGACGCCGCATCCGGCAACTGCGCAGATCACGCCGCCTTATCGTGATGCTGCACGTCGGCGGCAAAAACATAACCCAGCCCGCGCAGGGTTTTAATTAACATCGGCTGATGCGGGTTAACCTCTATCTTTCGCCGCAGCCGCATGATTAACACATCAATGGTGCGGTCAAATACCTCAACGCTGTCGCTGCGCGTCAACTCCAGCAATTGTTCGCGGCTAAGCACCCGGCGGGCGTTCTGTGCCAGCGCCAGCAGCAAACTGTATTCACCCTGCGTCAGGTCCACTTTCAATTGCTGAGGATTACGTAACTGACAACCAGCGGTGTCGAGATGCCAGCCATTAAAGGATAACCCCGTAGTTTGTGGGCCGCTGCTTTCGGGTGTTAAAACACCGACACGCCTGAGCACGGCTTTTACCCGCGCCACCAGTACCCGCGCATTGAACGGTTTGCCGATATAATCGTCAGCCCCCATTTCCAGCCCCACAACCACATCCGATTCGCTACCTAACCCTGTCAGCATCACCACCGGTAATCCCGGCCTTATTTTTTGCACCTGCTGAAGCACCATCAGGCCATTAATATCGGGCAACATCATGTCCAACAATACCAGCGCGATATCCGGCTGAGTCTCAATGCAGCGCAGCGCATCCTGCCCGGTATGACAGGCGGTTACCGCAAAGGCGTGTTCACTCAGCACATCCTGAAGCAGTGTGCAGATTGCCTCGTCATCATCCACAACCAGTATGGCTGGCTTCATCGTTCCTCCCCATTTCTGGCCAACTTAAATGAGTGTGATTGATTCTGCACAGAGTGACAGCGATAAGGCACAAGGACGTGTGGGAAACATAACCTCGGTCACACTGCCGGGGCGTCACGTATTGAAGATTCGTCACGTCAAATATGACGACAGCCTGTTTTTCGTCAGGGTTTTGCGCAAAATTCGCCCGTAATATCGACTAATGCCCCTGATAAAAACATGGCATAAAAGATGCATAAGCAAAGCGACAAGCGCGTATGCGCGATTTGATTAACTGGAGCGAGACCGATGAAAAAAGTCGTCACGGTTTGCCCATATTGCGCATCAGGTTGCAAAATCAACCTGGTGGTCGATAACGGCAAAATCGTCCGGGCTGAAGCGGCGCAGGGGAAAACCAACCAGGGTACCCTGTGTCTGAAGGGCTACTATGGCTGGGATTTTATCAATGATACCCAGATCCTGACCCCTCGTCTGAAAACCCCCATGATCCGTCGCCAGCGTGGCGGCAAACTGGAATCCGTTTCCTGGGATGAAGCGCTTAATTACGTCGCCGATCGCCTGAGCGCCATCAAAGCGAAGTATGGCCCGGACGCCATTCAGACGACCGGTTCATCTCGCGGTACAGGTAACGAAACCAACTATGTAATGCAAAAATTCGCGCGCGCCGTTATTGGTACCAATAACGTTGACTGCTGCGCTCGCGTCTGACACGGCCCATCGGTTGCAGGTCTGCACCAATCGGTCGGTAACGGCGCAATGAGTAATGCCATCAATGAAATTGATGACACCGATTTAGTGTTCATCTTCGGGTATAACCCGGCGGATTCCCACCCTATCGTGGCGAATCACGTGATCAACGCTAAACGTAAAGGGGCGAAAATTATCGTCTGCGATCCGCGCAAAATTGAAACTGCGCGTATTGCTGACATGCACATCGCGTTGAGAAACGGCTCGAATATCGCGCTGCTTAACGCTATGGGTCATGTCATCATCGAAGAAAAACTGTACGACCAGGCGTTCGTCGCCTCGCGTACGGAAGGATTCGAAGAGTACAGCAAGATCGTCGAAGGCTACACGCCGGAGTCCGTCGAAGATATCACTGGCGTTAGCGCGCAGGATATCCGTCAGGCTGCGCGTATGTATGCCTCAGCGAAAAGCGCGGCAATCCTGTGGGGCATGGGTGTTACCCAGTTCTATCAGGGCGTGGAAACCGTGCGTTCACTGACCAGCCTCGCAATGCTGACCGGCAACCTCGGTAAGCCGAGCGTGGGCGTTAACCCGGTTCGTGGCCAGAACAACGTTCAGGGCGCATGTGACATGGGCGCGCTGCCGGATACTTATCCGGGCTATCAGTATGTGAAAGATCCGGCTAACCGCGAGAAGTTCGCTAAAGCCTGGGGCGTGGAAAGTCTGCCTGCTCATACCGGCTATCGCATCAGCGAACTGCCGCATCGTGCAGCGCATGGCGAAGTACGCGCGGCGTACATTATGGGTGAAGATCCATTACAGACCGATGCTGAGCTTTCCGCAGTGCGCAAAGGCTTCGAAGATCTGGAACTGGTTATCGTGCAGGATATCTTCATGACCAAAACCGCTGCTGCCGCAGACGTTATTTTACCGTCTACGTCATGGGGCGAACATGAAGGCGTATTCTCCGCGGCTGACCGTGGCTTCCAGCGCTTCTTTAAAGCCGTTGAGCCGAAGTGGGATCTGAAAACGGACTGGCAGATTATCAGTGAAATCGCCACCCGTATGGGTTACCCGATGCACTACAACAACACCCAGGAAATCTGGGACGAGTTGCGTCATCTGTGCCCGGATTTCTACGGTGCCACTTACGAGAAGATGGGCGAACTGGGTTATATCCAGTGGCCTTGCCGCGACACCTCAGATGCCGACCAGGGTACGTCTTACCTCTTCAAAGAGAAGTTTGACACCCCGAACGGCCTGGCGCAGTTCTTCACCTGCGACTGGGTAGCGCCAATCGACAAACTCACCCCAGAGTACCCAATGGTACTGTCAACGGTGCGTGAAGTCGGCCACTACTCTTGCCGTTCGATGACCGGTAACTGTGCGGCGCTGGCCGCGCTGGCGGATGAACCGGGCTATGCCCAGATCAACACCGCCGACGCAGAACGCCTGGGCATCCAGGATGAAGAGCTGGTGTGGGTGAACTCGCGTAAAGGCCGGGTCATTACCCGTGCGGCAGTCAGCGATCGTCCAAACAAAGGCGCGATTTACATGACCTACCAGTGGTGGATTGGCGCATGTAATGAACTTGTAACCGAGAACTTAAGCCCGATTACCAAAACGCCGGAGTACAAGTACTGTGCTGTGAACGTTGAACGCATTGCCGATCAGCGCGCTGCCGAGCAGTATGTCATTGATGAGTACACCAAGCTGAAAGCCAGCCTGCGCGAAAGCGCGATGGGTTAAGCTTCCCCTGACGGCCTCCATTCGGAGGCCGTTTTTTTATGCACATAATCTCTCTATACTGTTCATTCCCTACACTAAATCTAAATATAAGATGAAACGACTTTTCGCCTTGATGGTGTTAATGATATGCTTTGTCCATGCCGAAGAGCCCGGTAGTCAGTTTTTGAAAGCCGCCGAGTCCGGAGACCGACGCGCACAATATTTCCTCGCTGATACCTGGTTTAGCTCAGGCGATTTGGGTAAAGCGGAATATTGGGCGCAAAAAGCCGCCGACAATGGTGATGCCGATGCTTACGCATTGCTGGCACAGATTAAGATTACCAATCCGGTCAGTCTGGATTACCCCGAGGCCAAAACGCTGGCAGAAAAAGCGACCCAGGCAGGCAGTAAGACCGGGGAAATTACGCTGGCGCGTATTCTGGTCAACACTCAGGCTGGACACACCGATTACCCCAAAGCCATTACCTTGCTGCAAAACGCCTCCGAGGACCTGGAAAACGACTCCGCCGTCGACGCGCAAATGCTGCTTGGGCTGATTTACGCCAACGGCGTGGGTATTCCCGCAGACGATGAGAAAGCGACGTGGTATTTCAAACGTAGCTCAGCCATTTCCCGCACCGGTTATTCCGAATACTGGGCCGGGATGATGTTCTTAAACGGTGAGCAGGGTTTTATCGTGAAGAATAAACAGAAAGCACTGCACTGGCTGAATCTGAGTTGTACGGAAGGATTCGATACCGGCTGCGAAGAGTTTGATAAGTTAACCAACGGGTAATGGTTTGCATTGCCGGATGAACGTAGCGCCATCCGGCAATCGGTCATTGATTACTGCGCGGTCTTATCAAATTTACCCAATACTTCGCGCTCATAGGCCAGCGCTTTCTTACGGTCAAACTTGTGTTCCCACTTGGCGATTACCAGTACCGCCAGCGCGTTACCCACCACGTTTAGCGCGGTACGCGCCATATCGAGAATACGGTCAACACCGGCGATAAATGCCAGACCTTCCAGCGGGATCCCCACGCTGCCCAGCGTTGCCAGCAGCACCACGAATGATACGCCCGGCACGCCCGCAATCCCTTTTGAGGTCACCATCAGCGTCAGCACCAGCACGATTTCCTGCCACAATGACAGGTCGATACCGTACAGCTGCGCGATAAAGATAGCGGCGATACTCTGGTACAACGTCGAACCATCCAGGTTGAATGAATAGCCGGTCGGCACCACGAAACTGGTGATTGAAGCCGGTGCGCCATAGGCTTCCATCTTCTCGATAATACGCGGCAGTACGCTCTCGGAGCTGGCGGTCGAGTAAGCCAGAATCAGCTCGTCTTTCAAAATGCGGATCAGGATCCAGATGCTCAAACCACAGATACGCGCGACAATCCCCAGCACCACCAGCGCGAAGAACAGGATGGCAAAGTGCACCAACAGCACCAGCTTCGCCAGCGGCCACAGGGAGGCAAAACCGAAGTTCGCAACGGTAACGGCAATCAGCGCGAAAACACCGACTGGCGCATAGCGCATAACCATGTGGGTCACTTTAAACATGGTTTCGGAAATAGAGCGGAACACGGTAACCAGCGGCTCGCGGTGAGTGGCCGGCAAAGAAGACAAACCTAAACCGAACAACACCGAGAAGAAGATAATCGGCAGCATATCGCCTTTTGCCATCGAGGCGACGATATTGGTCGGCACCAGTGACAAAATCGTGCCCATCAGACCATGCGCGTGGCTCTGTACTTCTGCAGTCGTGCTTTGATATTTCGAAATATCCACTGTCGCCAGTTGCGACATATCAATCCCGGAACCCGGCTGGAACACATTCGCCAGTGTGATCCCAAGGATAATCGCCACGGTGGTGATCACTTCGAAATAGAGAATAGTTTTGGCGCCAATGCGGCCCAGCTGTTTTGCATCACCGACTCCGGCGATACCGACAACCAGCGTAGAGATGACAATGGGCACAACGATCATTTTGATCAGATGGATAAAGATATCGCCCGCCGGTGACAGCAGGTTTACAACCAGCCATTCACGGCTGTCACTATGGTAATGCAGGTAACTCCCTAGCAGAATACCCAGCACCATGGCGATTAGAATCTGCCATGCCAGGCTGACTTTCAAATTTTTCATAACAACGGACTTCCTCGATGGAGCGCTATTCCACATGCGGTGTGTGGGAATAGTACATACTGAAAGGGTATGATTTGTGTTGCGTTCGTTTATGGAGTTTTTTAACGCTTATTATCATTATCATCTGCATGGCATTCCGCGCAACCCTCTAAGAACAGGGCTTTTGGCTGAATTTATGCATAAAAATGCAATTTTGTCGCGCTAATGATGAATAACTTTTTGTTATAAAAGAATTTTAATATGTTCAAAAATGAAGAAGTCATGACGTGAGTTTTTTTGCCCACTTGTTCGTTTGCCTGTTTTTTAAACAGGCAAAATGATACAAATCACAAAAAAAACAAATTTATTTTTGCCGATTCTGCAACAACTTCGCCATATTAATAGAGTCAATGAGCTGTGCCCGGTTCACTCTCGGCGAGTTTAAATCCATAACCTTTTGCCACACTGAAATCGCCTGCGCGTAATCAGCCTGCATAAACGCATCTGAGGCTAACAGCATCAGCGCGGTGACTTCTGCCGGGTCCAGCGCCAGAGCCTTATCAATCATCTCGCGAGTGGGCGGCGTCATATGTTGCCCGGCCTGGTAATACAATACCGTTGCCATCGCTGAATAGATCTCAGCATTTTCACCGCCGACACGCAGCGCCTGCTCGTAGGCCAGCAGCGCATTATGATACGCGTTTTGCCAAAGATAGTACTCCCCGAGTTGCGCCCATTTCACGCTGTCCTGTGGATTGGCGCGAATCTGCGATTGCAGCAAAAGCAACTGTTTTTCCTGAATATTTTCATCGGAGAAAGCATGTAAAGGGTCCGCCAGTCGCGTCTGCTCCTGACGAACCGCCTGCCATTTTGGCGTCAACAGGTAGCCTCCAATGCAGGCCACAACCATCAGCACCGCCGCAGCGGTCAGTCGCCTCACAGGCATTGGGCGTAACGGCGGTTCGCACTGGCTCATTGTTCACCTTCCTCCGTATGCTGACGTCTTCTCACTCGCCAGACCACCACACCTACCAGCAATAACAACAGGCACGGCAACGCCCACAGCAGCAGCGTTTGCTCATTCAACGGCGGGTTGTAGCGCACGAAATCACCATAACGCTCGGTCATCCAGGCGGTGATTTCCGCTTCGCTTTTGCCTTCAGCCACCATGCTATAAACCTGATGGCGCATACTGACCGCTACCGGCGCATTGGATTCCAGCAAGTTTTGGTTTTGACACTGTGGACAGCGCAGTTGGCTGGCAATAGACAGCGCTTGTTCCTGCTGTTGCGGGTTGGCAAACGTCCATGTGTCCACAACCTGGGCATGTGTAGCGAAAGTGATGAAAAACAGGACGAGCGTTAAGAGTAAAAACTTTTTGCCGGATGGCGCTGCGCTTATCCGGCCTACGGTTCGCGCTACCTGTAGGCCGGATAAGGCGTTTACGCCGCCATCCGGCAACGTTGTAATTAATTTACGCATCGCGCTTTCTCCCTCGCCATCCGCTCAGCAGCGCGCCAAAGACCATTAACAGTCCCCCACCCCAAATCCAGCGCACACCGGTCTGCACGTACAAGCGCATGGCATAACGGTCTGGTCCGGTTTTTTCGCCTATTACCGCGTACCAGTCATGCAGCAGGTTCCAGCGGATACCCGGTTCCATCATCTGTTGACGACGCGCGGCATAGAAGCGCCTTTCAGGTTGCAGGCTGCCAATACGTTTCTCATTGTGCCACAGCGTGATCTGCGCTTTTTCACTGGTGTAATTACCTTTGGCTTCCAGGTCGAGACGCTCAAAACGGAAAATGTAACCCGCCAGTTCAACCTGCTGCCCAGGGCTCAGGTTCAGGCTTATCTCCTGACGGCTACCGCTGGAAAAGACGATCCCCGCCGCAAACACCAGCACCCCGGCATGCGCCAACAGTGCCGGAAGCTGGATGCGGAAAGACACTTTACGGCTTCTGACCGTTGCCAGCACGATAACCAGCAGCATCAGCAGGCCAAAAGGCAGCGTA
This sequence comes from Citrobacter sp. HN-141, assembly GCF_033341895.1. NCBI lineage: Bacteria > Pseudomonadati > Pseudomonadota > Gammaproteobacteria > Enterobacterales > Enterobacteriaceae > Citrobacter > Citrobacter sp. HN-141. The sequence continues at coordinate 65,732 of NZ_JAWPBF010000014.1, forward strand.
GCGCGGTTAAAGTACGGTGCGCCCACGGAGAGCCGTCCCCAGCCGAACAGCCCGTAAATCATTGGGTAGAGCGTGCCAATCAACACAATCAGCAGCACCGCACTAAAGAGCAGCAGCGCAACCAGAATCAGCATCTCGCGTGACCAACCGCCAAAACGCGCATTCTGCCGGACTTGCTGGCCCCGCCAGGCGTATAGCCCGAGCGACGCCAGACTCAACACGGTAAACAGCGCAAACAGCGGCGCGGCGCGGACATTATCCAGCGCGAAAGCGTGCACCGAAACGAGAATGCCGGAACGCACAATCAGCGTCCCCAGCAGCGATAAAATCAGCGTGACGATCGCCAGCAGCAGCGACCAGTGGCGGAAGATTCCGCGCTGGCGCGTGATATACAGGCTATGCAGCAACGCGCTGGCGGAAAGCCAGGGTAATAAGGAGGCATTTTCAACCGGGTCCCAGAACCACCAGCCGCCCCAGCCCAGCTCGCAATAGGCCCACCAGGAGCCGAGGATAATCCCCAGCGTCAGCGCGCACCAGCCGGGCAACGCCCAGCGCCAGCACACCCAGGCACCTTGCGCATTAAAGTCACCGCGCAGCAGCGAGGCCAGCGCCACGCCTGCCGCCACCATCAAACCACCGTAACCCAGATACAGTAGCGGTGGATGGAGGATTAACCCGAGATGTTGCAGCATCGGGTTAAGGTCGCGCCCTTCAATGGCTGGCGGGAAGATACGCACGAATGGATCGGACCATACCACCACAAACAGCAGCAGCAGGGCCGTTATCATTGAAAGGACGCTGAGCGTCAGCGGAAACAGCGCGTCGGTATCACGCCGATAGCGAAGAGCAAACAGCGCGCTCCAGCCAGAAAGAAACAGCACCCACAGCAGCAATGAACCTTCATGACCGCCCCATACCGCCGCCAGTTTTAATCCCCACGGCAGCAGGCTGTAGCTGTGCTGAGCAACGTAGACCACCGAAAAATCGCTGGTCAAAAAGCAGAATACCAGAATGGCAAAAGCCAGCAGCAGCAGGGTAAATTGCGCCCACGTACCCACGCAGGCCAGCTGCATCACACCCTGCCAGCGCCGGCGGAGCCCCACCAGCGCGGCAAGCGGGGTCAACACGTTGACCCCGAAACTTAACACCAGAGCCAGAAAACCGGCTTCAGGAAGGAAGACGTCCAGATATCACCTTACGCAACGGTTAGCTGTCCTGCATAGAGTATAAAAAAGCGCAGCAGCAGTACGCCGGTCAGGCTGGCGCCGCAGACTGCCAGCACGCCATGAAACGTCGAACTGCGGTTGGCCCAGGGTTTTAGCAGCATCGGTAGTATCAGCCCAAGCCCTGCCACACCCAGCCAGAACCACCAGGTCCAGAACCCACCGCCCAGCGCCGCCGCCAGCGCGCGCATTTTGCCGTCATCACCCAGCGCCAGCCCGACAAAGAAAGCCGCCAGCAGGAAGATTTCCAGCCACACCACCGGCGTTTCCATACGGTGGACAAAGTGCGCTTCGGTGCTGTGTGGGTTACTACGATGGCGTAATGCCATGGCGATTAACGCCACTGCAGCGCCGGAGGAGATCCCCGAGAACAGGAACAGCACCGGCAGGATCGGGTTATTCAGGAACGGGTAGGATTTCAACGCCGACAGCAAGAACCCGGTGTACGCCCCGAGCAGTACAGCCAGCACCAGCATCACCGTTTCAAGCATCCGGTGGAACGGTGCGATCAACGCCAGCAGTTTCGGCACGATGCTCAGGCGTGGAATGAAGCGCTGTTGTAAGGCAATCACCTCTTTTTCAAAGATTTTTGCCAGCCACAGCACCAGCACCACCATGTACAATTGAAACAGCATGACCCCCATCGACATCACTGACGTGAAGCTGTAGTGGAACATCAGCTTCCAGAAAGTCCATGGACGCGTCAGGTGGAATACCAGGATCAGCAGACCAAGAATAATGGCTCCCGGACCCAGTACCAGCGTGGTACGCAGTAACGTGCTGTCGGCACCGCCCGCTTCCGGGTGCAGCCGTCGTAACAATACCGACAGTGTCACCAGCCCGGCAGATATGCCTATCAGAAACAGATAGATGGCAATGGGCCAGTCCCACACCAGTGATTCAAAATGAAATGCAGAAGCGGGTGTCATTGGCTCACCTCCCCATATTTAAAGGGAACGCGGTAGACCTTCGGTTTCGTGCCCAGCGCCAGCTTGTAACGGTAGGTATTTTTCTGCTGCAACAACCGCGAGATTTCGCTGTTGGGGTCGTCCAGATTACCAAACGTCAGCGCTTTCGTCGGACATGACTCCACGCAGGCGGGCTGCTTGCCCGCTTTCAGGTTGGTTTTGCGGCAAAAATCGCATTTATCCGCCGTCTTGCTGACCGGATGAATAAAGCGCACGCGATAAGGACAGGCGGCGATGCAATACTGGCAACCGACGCACAGATCCGGGTTCACATCCACAATGCCGCTGGCGGCATCGCGGTACGATGCCCCCGTCGGGCAGACGTCAACGCAGGGCGCGTGATCGCAGTGCTGGCACGAGTGACGGAAGAATCGATACTTCACATCAGGAAACGTTCCTTGCGGCTCACTGCGAATAATGGTCAGACGCGATACGCCTTCCGGCACGTTGTTGACTTCGCGACAAGCATCCATGCAGGCCGTGCAGCCGATGCATAATGACTCATCATGTACCATACCGTAACGCACGCCGTTGATGTTCAGCGTCTTCGCCACAACGCGCCCCGCCGTCCCGCTCACTGCCACCAGCGCGCCGACGCCGGTGATAAACTGGCGACGAGAGCAACTCATGGATGCTCCTTAAGCAACGGTACCGACGCCGGGTTAAAGTTCGGATTGTTACGCTGATCGCTGTGGCAATCGACGCAAATCTTGATCCGTCCTTTATCGCTCAGCGTCTGCATCGTGTCTTGCTTCGGATGCAGTGAGTGACAGCTGGCACACGCCACTTTGGTTACGTGGACATCGTGCGGCCAGAACGCCTTTTGCAGCTGCTCAGGCAGGTGACAGGACATACAGACGCTGTTCTGCTGCTCCACGTTGTACATCGGCTCATTAAAGCGCATCACATCTTTCACCCCTTCACGGTGGTTCGGTGACGGCTGGCCGTGACAGTTGGTGCAGGTGACCGGCAGTTTGTTATTCGGGTTGATGACTTCCGCATGCTTACCATGCATGCCTTCGGTATCTGGCTTGTGACAGTCCAGACAGGCGGCATCCGGATTACGCTGTTGGGTAACCGTCCAGCGTTGATCCGACTCCTGCGGCGTTGGCGTGGCAGTGATTCCGCTCAGGCTCCATAACAAGCCTGACGCCAGCACCCCAGCAGTTAATAACGAACGTAATACGCTCATATTCACTCCGTTGAGTTATCCGCCCCTTGCGGGGCGAAATGGGGTTATTGGCTTAACAGACCGTTTTTACGCGCCTGATCTTCCCACTGTGGAATCACCGTTTTGATGAAGTCCTGCTTCTCAGCGTTGATTTGCTGCATGTTCAGACCAATCGCCTGCTGGGCTTTCTCTTTGGTAGAGATATCCGGCAGCGGGATTTCATGCGTGATGCCTTTGGTCGCCAGCAGACGGACCAGTTTGGTACGCGCATCAGCGGCTTTATCCATCGCGCTACCCAGCATCCGCAGGCCTTCTTCCGGCGCGTGCATATGGATACCGTGAGAAGCAATCGACAGATCCCAGCGCCATTGTGCGTGGCGAATGTCTTCCAGAATCGGCTTCATTTCCGCTTCCGTCGCACCCGCATCCCACGCAGCCTTCGCTTCGAAGTGCGCATGTACCAGCTGATCTTCAACTTTGATTCTCAGGTCATGAATCGCTTGTTTACGCTCAGCAACCACTTTTTGCAGAGACGCTTTGTCCTGGGTGTGGCAGTTGGCGCAAGTCTGTGGGAAGTTGTCGAACGGGTTACCAATCTTATGGTCGGTGTAGATCTTGCCTTCTGCGTTCTGCACTTTCGGCATGTGGCAGTCGATACAGGTCACGTTGTTTTTGCCGTGAATACCTGCGCTCCAGGTTTCATACTCCGGGTGCTGCGCTTTCAGCATTGGGGTTTTAGACAGAGAGTTGGTCCAGTCAGAGAACGCTATGTTGTCGTAGTATTTCTCCATGTTCTCGACTTTCATACCGTCATCCCATGGGAACTTAACGGCTTTGTTCTTACCGTCGAAGTAGTACTCCACGTGGCACTGACCGCAGACCATGGATTGCTGATCAAAGCGGCTGGCTTTTTCAAACGGTTTGCCGATGGTTTCCATCGCACGCTCGGCATAAGGACGCGACAGCGTCAGTTCCGGTTTCCCTTTCGCGAAATCTGCTGATGCCGTGTTATGGCAGTCAGCACAGCCGAGGTTGTTCACAATTTCCGGGCCGCCACGCGCCCATTTACCGTGGAAGTATCCATCTTCACCGTCTTTCTGGATCAGACGCGCCACATCCGGGCTTTTACAGCTCCAGCAGGCCATCGGCAACGGACCATCTTCAGCCGTTTTTGGCGCACCGGTACGTAACGTTTCACGCACATCGGTAACCGCATACGCGTGTCCACGCGGTTTGTTGTAATCGCGCGAGAATGGGTATCCCGCCCACAGGATCACCAGACGAGGGTCTTCTGCCAGCGCATCTTCACGGGCTGACTGCTCAGACGTGGCTTTCCAGGAGAGGTATTGATCGGGATGCTGAGGGGCGAAGGTTTCATTCTTCGCTTCAACGGTGACGGTCTTTGCGGGTACAGAGGTTTGCTCAGCGTGAACGGCAGTAATAAATAAAAACGGTAATATCAGGCTGAAGAAACGGCGTACGCGTGATTTTGTCCTTGCCATAGGGGTCTCATCCAGATGACGCCATTATCTGCAATGGCGGTTCTTTTATTGTTTTCCATAACAGCAACCACACAATACTGTCATGACATTGCTCCACCCTATTTGTAACAAGAAACCCCACAAGAAATGTTGTTTTTAATCAATTGTAAGTGTATGTAAAATACCACTTTAGAGTTATAACGCCCGTCTAATCTCTCACTCTTTGGTCTAATTCAGAGACAGATCACCTTTTCAACAATCCTTTAGATAACTGCATGTTATCGCGAGATTTAATCAATTTTTGCTAGTTCCCTTCAAAATTCAGTTTGTCGCTAATTTGCACAATTCGTTTATTGCGTGATCTGCCGCGCAAATACTAAACAAAACTCGCAAAGCCCCTACATTTAACGTTTATGAGACATATTATTAACATCCTACAAGGAGAACAAAAGCCATGAGCCAAATACATAAACACGCTATTCCCGCAAACATTGCGGATCGTTGCCTGATAAATCCGGAGCAGTACGCAGAGAAATACCAGCAATCCGTTAACGAACCCGACACATTTTGGGGCGAGCAGGGAAAGATTCTTGATTGGATCACGCCGTACAGCCAGGTGAAGAACACCTCCTTCGCACCAGGCAACGTGTCTATTAAATGGTACGAAGACGGCACCCTGAACCTGGCCGCAAACTGCCTCGACCGTCACCTGCAGGCAAATGGCGATCGTACCGCCATCATCTGGGAAGGCGATGACGCTACCCAAAGCAAAAACATTACCTATCGCGAGTTGCATCGCGATGTCTGCCGTTTCGCCAATACGCTACTGGATTTAGGCATTAAAAAAGGTGACGTAGTGGCCATTTATATGCCGATGGTGCCAGAGGCTGCGGTTGCCATGCTGGCCTGTGCCCGCATTGGGGCAGTGCATTCTGTCATCTTCGGTGGTTTCTCACCGGAAGCCGTCGCCGGACGTATTATCGACTCCAATTCACGTCTGGTGATCACCGCCGACGAAGGCGTACGCGCCGGGCGCGCTATCCCACTGAAAAAGAACGTGGATGATGCGCTGAAAAATCCAAACGTGAAAACCGTTGAACATGTGGTCGTCCTCAAACGTACCGGAGGTAAAACGGAGTGGCAGGAAGGCCGTGACCTGTGGTGGTCCGATCTTATCGAGAAGGCCAGCCCGGAACATCAGCCGGCAGAAATGAATGCGGAAGATCCGCTGTTTATCCTGTATACCTCTGGTTCAACCGGTAAGCCAAAAGGCGTGCTGCATACTACCGGCGGGTATCTGGTCTACGCGGCAACGACCTTTAAGTATGTGTTTGATTACCATCAGGGCGATATCTATTGGTGTACCGCTGACGTGGGTTGGGTAACCGGACACAGCTACCTGCTGTACGGTCCGCTGGCCTGCGGCGCAACCACGCTGATGTTCGAAGGCGTGCCAAACTGGCCTACCCCGGCGCGTATGTCGCAGGTTGTGGACAAGCACCAGGTCAATATTCTGTATACCGCACCGACCGCCATTCGCGCACTGATGGCAGAAGGCGACAAAGCGATTGAAGGTACTGACCGTTCGTCGCTGCGTATCCTGGGTTCCGTTGGCGAGCCGATCAACCCGGAAGCGTGGGAGTGGTACTGGAAGAAGATCGGCAACGAAAAATGCCCGGTCGTCGATACCTGGTGGCAGACCGAAACCGGGGGATTCATGATCACCCCACTGCCGGGCGCTACCGAGCTGAAAGCCGGTTCTGCAACCCGTCCGTTCTTTGGCGTACAACCTGCGATTGTCGATAACGAAGGTAATCCGCTGGAAGGCGCGACCGAAGGCAACCTGGTGATCACCGACTCCTGGCCGGGTCAGGCGAGAACACTGTTTGGCGATCACGAACGCTTTGAGCAAACCTACTTCTCTACCTTCAAGAATATGTACTTCAGCGGCGATGGCGCACGCCGTGACGAAGATGGCTACTACTGGATCACCGGTCGTGTGGACGATGTGCTGAACGTCTCCGGCCACCGTCTGGGAACGGCTGAAATCGAATCAGCGCTGGTATCGCATCCGAAGATTGCTGAAGCCGCAGTGGTCGGTATCCCGCATAACATTAAAGGTCAGGCGATCTACGCCTACGTCACGCTGAATCACGGCGAAGAACCGTCACCTGAGCTGTACGCCGAGGTTCGCAACTGGGTGCGTAAAGAAATTGGCCCGCTGGCAACGCCAGACGTGCTGCACTGGACCGACTCACTGCCGAAAACCCGCTCCGGCAAAATCATGCGCCGCATTCTGCGTAAAATCGCGGCGGGCGATACCAGCAATCTGGGCGATACCTCGACCCTCGCCGATCCTGGCGTCGTAGAGAAACTGCTCGAAGAGAAGCAGGCCATCGCGATGCCATCATAACAAAGTCCTGAAAATGCCGGATGGCGACGCGAAAGCGTCTTATCCGGCCTACAAATCTGACCCTACCCTCTCTTCACAGGGAGGGAAATATAAAAAAACCTCCCCCAAAGGATTTCGCGTTGCAGGACTGCGACAGCAGCCAGGTCATGCCTGCTGCGCGAAAGACGAAGGGGACCTCTGGAGAGCTCTGTGATGAATGACAATATTTATCAGCGGATAGAAGACAGTGCGCGTTTCAGGGAGTTAGTTGAAAAACGGCAACGGTTTGCCACCATTCTTTCCATCATCATGCTGGCAGTTTATATCAGCTTTATTTTATTGATTGCCTTTGCGCCGGGCTGGCTGGGTACTCCGCTACACGCGGGAACCAGCGTCACCCGCGGTATTCCGATTGGGGTCGGTGTGATCCTCATCTCCTTCATCCTGACCGGGATCTACATCTGGCGGGCAAACGGTGAATTCGATCGCCTGAACAATGCGGTTCTGCACGAGGTTAAAGCATCATGAAGAGAGTCCTGACGGCGCTTGCCGCCACGCTGCCCTTCGCCGCAAATGCGGCGGATGCTATTAGCGGTGCAGTCCAGCGCCAGCCAACCAACTGGCAGGCGATTATCATGTTCCTGATTTTCGTCATCTTTACGCTCGGTATTACCTACTGGGCGTCTAAACGTGTGCGTTCGCGTAATGACTATTACACCGCAGGCGGCAACATTACCGGCTTCCAGAACGGGTTAGCGATTGCGGGCGACTATATGTCAGCGGCCTCGTTCCTCGGGATTTCCGCGCTGGTGTTTACCTCGGGTTATGACGGGCTGATCTATTCACTCGGCTTCCTGGTTGGCTGGCCAATTATCCTGTTCCTGATTGCTGAGCGTCTGCGTAACCTGGGTCGTTACACCTTTGCAGACGTTGCGTCTTATCGTCTGAAGCAAGGGCCAATCCGTATTCTGTCGGCCTGTGGTTCACTGGTGGTGGTCGCACTGTATCTGATCGCCCAGATGGTCGGCGCAGGCAAGCTGATTGAACTGCTGTTTGGTCTGAACTATCACATTGCCGTGGTGCTGGTTGGCGTACTGATGATGATGTACGTGCTGTTCGGCGGCATGTTGGCGACCACCTGGGTGCAAATCATCAAAGCGGTTCTGCTGCTGTTCGGCGCCAGCTTTATGGCCTTTATGGTGATGAAGCACGTCGGCTTCAGCTTCAACAATCTGTTCACTGAAGCAATGGCGGTACACCCGAAAGGCTCCGCCATTATGAGCCCGGGCGGGCTGGTTAAAGATCCGATCTCCGCGCTGTCGTTAGGCCTCGGTCTGATGTTCGGTACGGCAGGCTTGCCGCACATCCTGATGCGCTTCTTCACGGTCAGCGATGCCCGCGAAGCGCGTAAGAGCGTGTTCTATGCGACCGGTTTTATGGGTTATTTCTATATCCTGACCTTTATCATCGGCTTTGGTGCCATCATGCTGGTAGGGGCTAATCCGGCGTACAAAGACGCTGCAGGTGCGTTGATCGGTGGTAACAACATGGCGGCGGTGCACCTGGCAAATGCAGTGGGCGGTAACCTGTTCCTCGGCTTTATCTCCGCCGTGGCATTTGCCACCATTCTGGCGGTGGTTGCCGGCCTGACGCTGGCGGGTGCATCGGCGGTTTCTCACGACCTGTATGCCAACGTGTTCCGTAAAGGCGCAACTGAACGTGAAGAGCTGCGAGTCTCGAAGATCACCGTACTGGTGTTAGGTGTGATCGCTATTCTGCTCGGCGTGCTGTTTGAGAACCAGAACATCGCCTTCATGGTGGGTCTGGCGTTTGCTATCGCGGCCAGCTGTAACTTCCCCATCATTCTGCTCTCCATGTACTGGTCACGGCTGACCACGCGCGGCGCGATGCTGGGTGGTTGGTTAGGCCTGCTGACGGCAGTGGTGCTGATGGTTCTTGGCCCAACGATTTGGGTCCAGATCCTCGGTCACGAAAAAGCCATTTTCCCGTATGAGTATCCGGCGCTGTTCTCGATAAGCGTAGCATTCCTCGGGATCTGGTTCTTCTCTGCAACCGACAACTCAGAAGAAGGCAACCGCGAGCGTGAGCAGTTCCGTGCGCAGTTCATCCGTTCCCAGACCGGGTACGGCGTAGAACAAGGTCGCGCGCACTAATCTCACTTATCCTCCGGCTTTCGGGCCGGAGGATATCGCCGAACCTCAGAACATCACTCTCGCCACCAGCGGTGCAACCAGCACCATCACCACACCGGACAGCATCATCACCAGGCTAGCCACTACGCCTTCCTGCTGACCAAGCTCATACGAGCGAGCCGTACCTGCACCGTGCGATGCTGCGCCAAACCCTGCCCCTTTGGCCATACCTTCACGGATGGAAAGCCGTAAAAACAACACATCGCCGACCGCCATACCGAATACACCGGTCACCACCACAAACAACGCCACCAGATCTGGCTGCCCACCCAAGGGTTCTGCCGCTGCCAGCGCAAACGGCGTGGTGACGGAACGTACCGCCAGGCTACGTTGGATCTCATCAGGCAGCATAAACAGACGCGCCAGCCACACGGAACTGGTGACAGCCACCAGCGTCGCCGTGATCACCCCCGCCGTCAACGACATCCAGTGACGCTTAATCACCGCGAGGTTATCGTAAACCGGAACAGCGAAGGCAATGGTCGCGGGACCTAATAGCCACAGCAGCCAGTGCGATTCACCGATATAGTTTTGCCAGGAGATATGGCCGAAGACCAGCATCAGCACCAGCAGAGCCGGGGTGAGCACTAACGGCATCAGGGGTAATTTACGAAAACGGCGATACAGACGCTTGTTGGCAAAATAGATGCCCAGCGTAATCACCAGACACAGCACGCTTAGCTGGAAATTACTCACGGTTTAGCCTGCTCATTTCATAGCGATACACTTTATCCACCACCCACGCGGTTGCGCCGAGAACCATCAGCGTGCTTATCGCAATGACGGCAAAAATACGCCAGCCATCGACCAACAGCAGTTGCGTATAGTTGACGACGGCCACCACCGCTGGAACAAAAAACAGCAGCATTTCAGCCAGTAACCAGCGGGCACCGGCGCGTATCCAGCTCAGCGGGATAATCCGACAGACAATCAGCGCCAACATCAGCACCATCCCAACCAGATTGGCGGGAAGCGGTAAATGCAGCCAGGAGACAAGATATTGAGCAAATACAAATAAACCTGCGTACAACAGTACCTGGACAGGTATCTGGAGTCGGTGAATGACAGCAGGCGTCACGCGGCTTATCGCCACAGCCATGAGGGTATGTCCTTAAAAAATAGAGAGCGCCAGTATAGAGAGCCCCCGTCGAGGACTGAAATGAATTAAACTCATTGCAGGCATAGTCTTAAGGAATAATCATGGATATCAGAACGCTGCGATATTTTGTTGAGGTGGTGCGTCAGCAGAGCTTTACCCGCGCAGCGGAGAAGCTTTTCGTCACCCAGCCCACCATCAGCAAAATGTTGAAGAACCTTGAAGACGAGCTGAACTGCACGCTGTTAATCCGCGACGGACGACGGCTGTTGCTGACCGATACCGGACAGGTTGTTTTTGAGCGCGGTCTGGCGATTTTGGCCGAGTTTCGCCAGCTTGAAGCCGAACTTAGCGACATTAACCATCTGAACAAAGGGTTATTGCGCCTTGGTATCCCGCCAATGGTCGGTATGTTGATGGCAGGTCCCATCAGCCTGTTTCGCCAGCGTTATCCCGGCGTTGAGCTTAAAATATCGGAGTTTGGTGGCTTAACCGTCCAGCAGGCAGTCATGAGCGGTGATTTGGATGTCGCCATGACGGCCCTTCCGGTCGAGGAAGAGAGTGGACTGGCAACTTTGCCGCTTTTCAGCCATCCGCTCTGCGTGCTGGTCCCGCGCTCGGGCCAGTGGACAACCTGCGAATCCATTTCCCCCGAGGCGCTGGCGGAACACCCATTACTTATCTACAACGAAGATTTCGCCTTGAGCCGTCAGTTACTGGAACTGTTTAACCAGCACGATGTAAAACCCCGCATCGCGGTACGTAGCGGGCAGTGGGATTTTCTGGCGGCCATGGTGCAAGCCGGGGTCGGTATCGCCATTTTACCGGAGCCAATTTGCCAACGGCTGGACAAACAGACGCTGCGCTGGATCCCGCTGGAGAGCGATTTACGCTGGCAACTGGGCATGATTTGGCGCGAAGGTGTGTATCTGTCGCACAGTGCTCAGGCGTGGCTGACATGCTGCGAAGGGTTTTGGCTAACGCAAGAATCGTAAGTGCCGGATGCGGCTTAACGCCTTATCCGGCGTACATCGGTAGGCCGGTCTTGTAGGCCTGATAAGCGTAGCGCATCAGGCACAACCGTTTATTGATTTTCGATCAGCAACGCTTCCAGCAAGTCCAGATCGTGCAGCAGTTTTTGCAGCGTTTCATTACTGATTTCGCGCGTGGCGCGCAGGTGATAAAGCTCTGCTCGTTCTGAACGCAATGCCGCAAGGCGGAAACGTCGCTCGAGGTTCTCTTCCTGTAATGAGCTTTCCACATCGTTACGTCCATCAACGCGACGACGCAGGTTACCGATTACACGAGAGCTCACTTCGGTCAGCAGTTGATTATCAATATTCTCTTCGCTGTCCGCCGCCAGACGCTCTTCCATTTTCTGGATAGCGACAATCGCAACTTCCGCCGTCGCAGCGCGGGCTATCCGCTCTTCTTTCAGTTGCTGCGAGTGATCCGCCACTTCCAGGTGTTGCAGCAGAATCGGTAGCATCACCACACCGACAAACAGCGAGAACAGGATCACGCCCGCGGCAAGGAATACTAACTCGTAGCGCGCCGGGAAGCCGCTACCATCCGGCAACAGCAGCGGGATGGAGAGCACACCGGCAAGCGTAATCGCCCCGCGAACCCCCGCAAAGGAGGCGATCAGGATTTCACGCGTTGTCCAGGAGCCAAACTCCATCGGCTTTTTCTTCAGGAAGCGCAGACTGAATTTTTTCATCGTCCACAGCCAGCCAAAACGCACCAGCATCAGCGCCACATAAATCAGCACGATATCGGTAAACAGCATCCAGGTTTCAACGTTCGGATCGGCTTCTGCCGCCACCAGAGAAGACTCCAGAATCCCCGGTAATTGCAGCCCTAACAGCAGGAAGACCATGCCGTTAAAGACGAACTCCAGCATTGCCCAGGTGCTGTTAGCACGTAAGCGCATTGCCAATGGCGCACGACGCATTACGCCTGAACGGGTGATCGTCATCCCGGCGGCGACCGCCGCGAGTATCCCGGAAACACCGATGTGTTCGGCAATCAGATAAGAAGCAAACGGCAGCAGGAACAGCAGAACGATTTGCGTTGCCGGCTCATCACCGCCCCAGCGGCTAAGAAAGCGCAGGGAGCGTCCATACAACCAGCTGACGACAAAACCCGCCAGGATGCCGCCAATCGCGACCTTGAAGAACTCAACCGTCGCACCGCCGACGGTAAACACCATCGTCCCCATTGCCACGGCCACAGCAAATTTCAGCGAGACCAGGCCAGACGCATCGTTCATCAACGCTTCGCCCTGCAGGATACCCATGATTTTCTTCGGTATACGCCCCTCACCGACAATGCCAGAAAGGGCAACGGCATCGGTAGGCGACAGCACTGCCGCCAGCGCAAAAGCGGGGATCAGCGGAATCCCCGGGACCAGCCAATAAATCATAAAACCAATGCCGACCACCGTAACCAGTACGAGCGCCAGTGCCAGACCGAAGATCTCTCGTCCATGCTCCAGAAACTCCCGCGTTGGCGTCTTCCAGCCATCGGCAAACAGCAACGGCGGGATGAACAGAACCAAAAACAGTTCAGGGTCAAATTCCACATGCAAACCAAACGTCGGCCACGCCAGCAACGCGCCGATGGCGATCTGCATAAGGGGTAAAGGGAGTTGGAAGGGCAATACGCGAGTAAATACCCCCGACAACGAGACCACAAGGGTCATGATGAGTATGGTAAAAAAGATTTCCATGCGTTCCCTGTTTGCGATGTTTCTTATGATTAGTGATGAGAGGCGTCGTGCCTCAATTCTATCTACTCGAGAGTAACGCAAAAGACAACGAGTGTGTTCTGAAAATAAAAACGGGCGGCAAAAGCCACCCGTTTTCAGGATCAAGAGCATATCGGGATTAAATAGCCCAACCGCCTGCATAGAATGCAACCAGCGCCACGGCAATCACCACCGTTCCGATATTCAGTTTGCGCCATTCGCCGGACACAATACGGCCAATAACCAGAGTGGCAAAACCGATCATAATACCGGTAACGATATTACAGGTCAGCACGATAAAGACGGCGGTAATCAGGCCCGCCATCGCGTCGACGAAGTCGGTAAAATCGATTTTCGCCACATTGCTCAGCATCAGCAGACCAACATACATCAGCGCCGGCGCCGTTGCGTAAGCAGGAACAAGGTAAGAGAGCGGAGAAAGGAACAGGATCAGCAGGAACAGGACACCTACGGTGATCGCCGTCAGACCGGTTTTCCCCCCTGCCGCGGTACCCGCTGCAGATTCAATGTAAACCGCCGCCGGAGCTGCCCCTACCAGACCAGAGAACACGCTGCTCAGGGAGTCCGTCGTTAACGCTTTGCCGCCATCGATAATCTGACCGTCTTTATCCAGCAGATTCGCCTGACCCGCAACTGCGCGGATGGTTCCGGTCGCATCAAAGACCGCAGTCATAACCAGCGCCAGCACGCTCGGCAGAACGACTGGGTTCAGCGCCCCCATAATGTCCAGGCTGCCAATCAGAGAGTTACCTTCAGCATCACTCAGAGAAGGCATGGCGAAGATACCGGAAAAATGCACTGCGGGATCGAAAATCAGGCCAACGACGGAAATACCAATAATGGTCAGCAGGATGCCGCCCGGTACTTTCAGTTTTTCGAGGCCAATAATCACCGCCAGACCAATCAGCGACATAATGACCGGGAAGGTATCGAAATCACCCAGCGCAACCGGCAGGCCGTCCAGCGGGTTCTTAATGACCAGACCAACACCGTTTGCCGCAATCAGCAGCAGGAACAGGCCGATACCAATACCGGTACCATGCGCAACGCCCTGTGGCAGATTGCGCAGGATCCAGCTACGAATACCTGTCGCGGAAATGATGGTAAACAGAACACCCATCAGGAACACCGCGCCCAGCGCAACAGGCACGCTAATATGCTGCCCCAGCACCAGGCTGAATGCGGTAAACGCCGTCAACGAAATGGCGCAACCAATCGCCAGCGGCAGGTTTGCCCACAGGCCCATCACAATAGAGCCGACACCGGCTACCAGGCAGGTTGCCACAAATACAGCGGCTGGCGGGAAACCGGCTTTACCCAGCATGCCAGGAACCACGATAACAGAGTAGACCATCGCCAGAAACGTCGTTAATCCGGCAACGACTTCCTGTCGAACGGTACTGCCACGGTGCGAAATTTTAAACCAGGCGTCGAGTGAACCGCCGGTACGCGCTGAAGGCGTAGACATAGAAAACATCCCCTGAGAGTTTATTTTTCGTCATTATGCGTGCTGGACAATCCACTGCCTGCTTAACGTTTTCTCCCTGTGCCAGGTTTGCGTCAGTAGGGGTGTCGCAAAAAAGCAAACGTTTAGCTCCGCGCATAAAAAACGGGTGGTAAAAAAAAGCAAACGATTATCTAGCGATCATGTACCGGTTTTCAACTGAACTTTGCCGCTTTTTACTCATTTCTTCTTATAACGCACAAGAAATAGCCAGTCGATGCGCAAACGTTATCGTCAATGCGCAATCTGGCAACAAATTTCGCGCAGTTATTACAACCCCGGCGGTAATCTTTCACGTTCACTCGCGCAAAAAAATGGATGAAGATGCGGAAAATTTTTCGGCTAAAAAACCGTCAATTGACTGGCAAATAGACCGGGGTGGCATACACTTACCTTATCAACACAAGCCGGAACCTCCCCTAATGTGCTCGACTGAGGGGTGTTGATGTCGGGGGAAACCCTCCCGTGAACCAGCGGGATAGAGTGAAAGACAAAGACCGGAACCAAACTAAAGCGCCCTCTGTGGCGCTTTAGTTTTATACCCGTCACATATTTCAAACCCATCAATCATCTTCCAGCAGGCGCGCCCCGGTCCCCTGCTCGCCAAGCTGGTCGCCTGGGTTACGCAACGGGCAATCACTACGCGACAAACAGCCGCAGCCAATGCATCCATCCAGTTCATCACGCAACGCCACCAGGGTATGAATACGCCGGTCCAGTTCTTCACGCCATTGCGACGAGAGCTGTTTCCACTCTTTGGCGCTGAGCGAATGTCCTTCGGGTAATACCCCTAGCGCGTCGCCAATCGTCGCCAACGGTATACCGATACGCTGGGCAATCTTGATAATCGCGACATAACGCAACACATCACGTTTATATCGACGCTGATTGCCGCTGTTGCGCATGCTGCTGATTAACCCTTTGCTTTCATAGAAGTGCAGAGTTGATACCGCGACACCGCTACGTTTTGCGACTTCACCTGGCGTGAGCAGCGCTTTTATCCGGGGTAATTTCTTTTCCATAAATCGCTTTACCTCAAGTTAACTTGAGGAATTATACTCGCCCACAGACAAAACGACGAATCGAATACTGAGAAAGAGGCAGCCCTATGTCCCATCAGCAGATAATTCAGACCCTTATTGAATGGATTGATGAACATATCGATCAACCGCTGAACATTGAGGCGGTGGCGAAAAAATCAGGTTACTCGAAGTGGTATTTGCAGAGGATGTTCCGCACGGTGATGCGTCAGACGTTGGGTGACTATATCCGCCAGCGCCGACTTTTGTTAGCCGCCGTGGAACTACGGACGACCGAACGACCTATTTTCGATATCGCAATGGATCTCGGCTATGTGTCGCAACAAACGTTCTCACGCGTGTTCCGCCGCGAGTTTGATCGTACTCCCAGCGACTACCGTCATCGCCTGTAAGATTATTGCCCGCTCTGCGTCAGTATGGCGGGCGAGCGCTGTAGCCAGTGCATAAACTCCTGCGGCGGTAACGCTTTCGCAAAATACCATCCCTGACAATACTGAACGCCACGTTCGAGCAGCCATTCAATTTGATCTGCCGTTTCCACCCCTTCAGCAATTGTCTTCAGATGTAAGCTTTGCGCCATCTCGATGATATGTTCGGCAATCAGGTGGCTGGTACTGTTGGTCGCCAGCGTACTAATAAAAGATTTATCAATCTTCAGGATATCCACGTTCAGCGCCGCCAGATTGTGCAGATTGGAATATCCCGTCCCAAAATCATCAAATGCCACTTCATAACCTGCCTGACGGAATGCCTGGATTACCGGAGTCATTTTATGCACATCAATAAATCCACGCTCCGTCACTTCGACTTTAATTTGCTGGGCAGCCACTGAGTAATCACGCGCTTTCTCGGCGAGCAGGGCAATCAGTCGGGATGAATGGAAATCAGAAGCTGAGAGGTTAATTGAGATATAAATCTGGGGATGCGCAGAAAGAAAATACCCTAAATCATTGAACACTTCTTCGACCACATAATCCGTGATCCTTTCAATCATGCCTTCTTTTTCAGCCAGCGGAATAAATTCCGTCGGGCTCATGACCTCACCTTTGCAACCAGGCCAACGCATCAGCGCCTCGGCCCCCACACATTGACCATTCTTGATATCGATGATCGGCTGGTAATGCAGGCGTAGCTGGCGTTTTTCCAGAGCACGTCTTAACAAGCGACGAGGGGAATGGTACTGCTGGCGCGTGCGCCACCACATCAACAGCATCAGAATGCTGCAGATCACCCCAAAGGGGATCGTGAGTGCGGCTTCGTGATAAAAATTTTGATGGACGCGATCGTGGGTAGTCGAAACAATAATCGCGATTGGCCGCTTCTCAGAACGAACGATGGTATAGAACCGATCGTCCAGTTGGAAGGTAGAGGTTTTACCGCGCACCAGCGGCAGAAATTGCTTAACATGCGCCTGATTGCTGGCAGAGAAGAAAGTATCCGTTATCGTGTCATAGACGCCCCACAATAGGCCAGGATCATCTGACATGACTTCGCTGTAAGATAATGGGTTAATGACAGCGACGTAGTTTCCTCTTTGCATATACGTCATGTTGTAGCCAGAGAAGAAAGGCGTATCGCGATAGTAATAGATCGAAACGTCCGGCGTACGTTTATAGTCAGCGGTTGGCATAATATAGGGAACTGACGGCGCCATCGACGTGGAGCACAAAAAATGATCAGCTTGTGCATAAATTAGCTCGCTGATATATAAACGCCCGCGAATAATATTCAGCATGCTTTTCTGATGGGCAGGGGTACACATCTTGCCCTGATACAGTTGAGCCATATCACGCGCTAAATCGGCTTGCTGGATCACCAGTTCCGTTTTATTTAACACCAGTTGAGCAAAAGAGCGGAGTTGAGTGCGGGTTTCGGACATCGCCCGGATATGAGCAAACCATAGCGCCAGCACCACGGGGAGCAATACCACCGTGAGCGTGCCGAGGAGCTTCAGCATCTTGCTATGCGCACTGAGATTCATGTCAGCCCTATTTCCCTGTTTCGTATATGCCAGTACCCATCAAGGCAGGATGCTATAAACACCAGCTGGTTAAGTTGCATGAATCTATCAACATTATCAACAGACGTCTCTATGTAAAAGTCTGATAATAGTGGATGATGATATTATTTTCCCGTAAGGCAAACTTAAAGTTACGCTTATTTTGCAACATCATTATCAAGAAGGAGTAATGTTTTACACGCGTTATACTGACGGCACGTATAAAATACATTAACTTTTTTAACGATTAATTTCGGATAAAGAAAACAAGCAACATGAATGCATCTTACATAACGCATAATTAATTATTCGTTTATGAATCAAGATAACCATACAATTGCCATGGATAAAGGCCGGCAAAAATAACGTCAGATACTGGTGAACAAACGAGCAATTGTGATATAGTTCACAGAAACAATGTAACAGAAACATTGTTTCATTCATGTTATTGCCCGTCGATAGCCAGAGTACCACACCCTCTGTGAACCACCCCGCGCTGTCCTGGGCATCAAGACTTTCTGAGGACGTTTTTCATGGCAACAATAACAACTGGCGTGGTTCTTCTGCGGTGGCAATTGCTCAGCGCAGTACTGATGTTTTTAGCCAGTACGCTCAATATTCGTTTTCGTAAATCGGATTATGTTGGACTGGCCGTTATCAGTAGTGGTTTAGGGCTTGTTTTTGCCTGTTGGTTTGCAACCGGATTACTCGGTATCACCCTGGTAGATGTATCCACTATCTGGAATAACATCGAATCCGTGATGCTCGACGTGATGAGCCATACTCCGCCAGACTGGCCGATGGTGTTGAACTGATAGCAGAAAGGAATGGGGTTACCCCGACACTGGGGCAACCCTGGTTAACGAAATAAAGCAGAGGGATTAGAACGGAATATCGTCGTCGAAGTCCATCGGCGGTTCGTTAGACGGTGCTGCCGGAGCGGATTGCTGCGGGCGAGACTGTGCGCCACCGCTAAACTGGTTGCCGCCCTGTGGCTGCTGAGGCTGACCCCAACCACCCTGCTGCTGACCACCACCTGCCGGCGCGCCGCCGCCCTGACGACCACCCAGCATTTGCATGGTGCCGCCAACGTTAACCACGACTTCAGTGGTGTATTTTTCTACGCCGGATTGATCGGTCCATTTGCGAGTACGCAGCTGGCCTTCAATATAGACCTGAGAACCTTTACGCAGATATTCGCTGGCCACTTCCGCCAGTTTGCCGAACAGCACAACACGGTGCCACTCAGTCTGCTCTTTCATTTCGCCGGTCGCTTTATCACGCCAGGATTCGGAAGTAGCCAGCGTAATGTTGGCAACTGCGCCACCATTCGGCATATAGCGTACTTCCGGGTCCTGGCCCAGATTACCGACGAGAATCACCTTGTTTACGCCTCTGCTGGCCATGATCGTGTCTCCTGAAAAACGTTACTGAATAAGTGTAAGCGCGGGATTGTAGCATTTCCAATAGCGCTTTTACTACGTTGCGAAGTTGATTCCAGTAAACAACCTCAGCCAGACATTGTTGCACAGGCGCCTGTGTTTTGCATTCCAATACTGTATATCCATTCAGGTTAGGTTGTGTCATAATTAACCGTTTGTGATCGCCGGTAGCACCATGCAGCCAGGCAAAAAAGCGTTTAATCCGGGAAAGATGAATGGATAAGATCGAAGTTCGGGGCGCCCGCACCCATAATCTCAAAAACATCAACCTCGTCATCCCGCGCGACAAGCTGATTGTCGTCACCGGGCTTTCGGGCTCAGGCAAATCTTCGCTCGCTTTCGACACCTTGTATGCCGAAGGGCAGCGTCGTTACGTTGAATCCCTTTCCGCGTACGCACGTCAGTTTCTGTCGCTGATGGAAAAACCGGACGTCGACCACATTGAGGGGCTTTCTCCCGCCATCTCAATCGAGCAAAAATCGACGTCGCATAACCCGCGATCCACGGTTGGGACCATTACCGAAATTCACGATTATCTGCGCCTGCTGTATGCCCGCGTTGGCGAGCCACGCTGCCCGGATCACGACGTGCCACTGGCGGCGCAAACGGTCAGCCAGATGGTAGATAACGTCCTGTCACAACCGGAAGGCAAGCGCCTGATGCTGTTGGCGCCGGTCATTAAAGAACGTAAAGGTGAGCACACCAAAACGCTGGAAAACCTGGCAGGCCAGGGCTATATCCGCGCGCGTATTGATGGTGAAGTGTGCGACCTTTCCGATCCGCCTAAGCTTGAGCTGCAAAAGAAACACACTATCGAAGTGGTGATTGACCGCTTCAAGGTACGTGACGATCTCACCCAGCGACTGGCCGAATCGTTTGAGACCGCGCTGGAGCTTTCCGGTGGCACGGCGGTGGTCGCTGATATGGATGACCCGAAAGCGGAAGAGCTGCTGTTCTCCGCCAACTTCGCCTGCCCTATTTGTGGCTATAGCATGCGTGAGCTGGAGCCACGGTTGTTCTCGTTCAACAACCCGGCTGGCGCGTGTCCAACCTGCGATGGTCTTGGCGTGCAGCAATATTTCGACCCTGACCGCGTGATCCAAAACCCGGAACTGTCGCTGGCAGGCGGTGCGATTCGCGGCTGGGATCGCCGTAACTTCTATTACTTCCAGATGCTTAAGTCTCTGGCTGAGCACTATCAATTCGATGTAGAAGCCCCGTGGGCCAGCCTGAATCCTGCGGTTCACAAAGTGGTGCTATACGGTTCCGGCAAAGAGAATATCGAATTCAAATACATGAACGATCGCGGCGATACGTCCGTACGTCGCCACCCGTTTGAAGGTGTATTGCACAATATGGAACGTCGCTATAAAGAGACGGAATCCAGTGCAGTCCGCGAAGAGTTAGCCAAGTTTATCAGCAACAGACCGTGCGCCAGCTGTGATGGAACCCGTCTACGCCGGGAAGCGCGTCACGTGTTTGTCGAGAATACGCCATTGCCTGCGATTTCCGACATGAGCATCGGCCATGCAATGGACTTCTTCAACAACCTGAAACTTGCCGGTCAACGGGCGAAGATTGCTGAGAAAATCCTCAAAGAGATCGGCGACCGCCTTAAGTTCCTGGTCAACGTCGGCCTGAACTACCTGACGCTGTCCCGTTCAGCAGAAACGCTCTCCGGTGGCGAAGCACAACGTATTCGTCTGGCAAGCCAGATTGGCGCCGGTCTGGTCGGCGTGATGTACGTGCTGGATGAACCGTCAATCGGTTTGCATCAACGCGATAACGAACGTCTGCTCGGGACGCTTATCCATCTGCGCAATCTGGGTAACACCGTGATTGTGGTTGAGCACGATGAGGATGCCATTCGCGCCGCCGACCACGTTATCGACATTGGCCCAGGTGCAGGTGTTCACGGTGGCCAGGTTGTGGCCGAAGGGACGCTGGAAGACATCATGGCCGTACCGGAATCGTTAACCGGCCAGTACATGAGCGGTAAGCGTAAGATTGAAGTGCCAAAACAACGTGTTGCGGCTGACCCGGAAAAAGTGCTGAAGCTGACCGGCGCACGCGGCAACAACCTGAAAGATGTCACTCTGACGCTGCCGGTAGGTCTGTTTACCTGTATTACCGGCGTGTCCGGTTCGGGTAAATCGACGCTGATTAACGACACCTTGTTCCCGATTGCCCAAACCCAGCTTAACGGCGCCACGCTGGCAGAGCCCGCGCCATACCGGGATATCCAGGGGCTGGAACATTTCGACAAAGTGATCGACATTGACCAAAGCCCGATTGGCCGTACACCGCGCTCTAACCCGGCAACCTACACCGGCGTGTTTACGCCAGTGCGCGAACTGTTTGCCGGCGTACCGGAGTCACGTGCACGCGGTTACACGCCGGGGCGTTTCAGCTTTAACGTCCGCGGCGGACGCTGTGAAGCCTGTCAGGGCGACGGCGTGATCAAAGTCGAAATGCACTTCCTGCCGGATATCTACGTGCCGTGCGATCAGTGCAAAGGCAAGCGCTATAACCGCGAAACGCTGGAAATTAAGTACAAAGGCAAGACCATCCACGAAGTGCTGGATATGACGATTGAAGAAGCACGCGAGTTCTTCGATGCCGTTCCGGCGCTGGCGCGTAAGCTGCAAACGCTGATGGACGTTGGCTTGACGTACATTCGACTGGGCCAGTCTGCGACCACGCTTTCTGGCGGTGAAGCCCAGCGCGTGAAGCTGGCGCGTGAGCTGTCAAAACGCGGCACCGGACAAACGCTGTATATTCTTGATGAGCCCACAACCGGGCTACATTTTGCCGATATTCAGCAACTGCTTGACGTGCTGCATCAGCTCCGGGATCAGGGCAACACCATCGTGGTGATTGAGCACAATCTGGACGTGATTAAAACAGCCGACTGGATTGTCGACCTCGGTCCGGAAGGCGGCAGCGGCGGCGGGGAAATTCTCGTCTCCGGCACACCAGAAACGGTTGCTGAGTGTGAAGCCTCACACACGGCCCGCTTCCTCAAACCGCTGCTGTAATAGCGCCGCACTTATCAGGCCTACAGTATAGGAATCAAGCTTGTAGGCCGGATAAGGCGCTTGCGCCGCATCCGGCGAAGCGGATCAGGGCTGCGCCAGTATCCGGCGTTTATCTTCCGGCAGCGTGTTCACCGCCTGCTGATAAGAGGCATCGACCAGATAATAAATTTGCGAATCCGGCAACGAGCCGTCCAGATACACCGTACTCCAGTGGGCTTTGTTCAGATGCCGGCTTGGCCGGACATCACTATGCTGCTGACGTAACAACTCCGCCAGTTCGGGGCTGGTTTTCAGAGAGACCGCCGGGCGCTCTTCCACCTCTTTTACCATGGCAAAGAGCACATCTTCGACTTTGATTTGTGTGGCTTTCCAGTCACTGTGCACGCTCTGCTCCGCGCCTGTTTTCGCCATGCAGTATTGCAGCAACTCCGAATTCGTCATTTTTATTCCCCTTACCAGCAAATCGCCTAATGAGAACATCATTTATTCAGTGTGCAGCAAGTCCGCAAAAGGTAAAAGCCGGCAACGTAAATTTGTTTAAAAAATCATCAATCCGCATTCAGTGACCTCAGTACTCTGAGTTTACGATCACCTCTTCGCCAAACCCTCCGGCCTGTGGCAGCGGCTTATAGGTAGAGTTAGAGGCGCGCAGAATACGAATCCCGCGGATACCGACATCGCGGGCGGCGGTGATGTCATTATCGGAGTCGCCGTAGAACATGCGGATATTTTTTTCCTGCAACCACTGCGTTTTAGTGTTCTGCCCTGGCTTGTCACCAGCAAAAATAACCGGGTTCATATTTGCAGACGGGATGTGGAAGTTATCAGCCAGCGTTTTAGAGACCGTTTCGGTCTTCGTCGGGCTGCGTCCGGTCACGAAAAAGATACTGTCTCCACGACGCACGTGCATATCAATCAGCTGGCGCGCCACTTCTTTCGGAATGCTGAATTCATCCCAACCGTTGTTCATTTTCTCCCAAAAGGCTGGATTTTTCAGGTAATCCTCGCTGTCCGGGGAGTACGTTTTTTTACCGCGCCAGAAGCCTGGGCTGGAAAAGAGAACGGTATCATCGATATCAAAGCCAACGGCCATCGGCGGACGTCCGGTCAGGCTATTTTCAATTTGTGCCACGGAGACCCAGTGAATGGGAGCCTGCTCAGCAAGTTTTGCAACGTTAGTCCCTGGGTTGAGCTGAGAAGGAGAAGAAACTAAAGCCTGGGCTGGCTGATTCAACGTGAACAATAAACAAACGGCACTCAGTGCCAACGTAAACTTGCGCATATTTTTCCCTAAGTAGTCAGTTAGTTATGATTTTTTATTTAACAACTGGTCAAAAAACTATCTGACCTTACCCCCTGGGGGAAGGGAAAGGAAGGATTTTCTCTGGTTTTGTTACAGAAAAAGAGGACGATCACACAGGAAAACGTGCCTGATGGCGTTGCGCTTATCAGGCCTACAAATGAAAAATCCATATGCCTTTGTAGGCCGGATAAGGCATTTACGCCGCCATCCGGCACCTAATTACATGACTGCGGCAAATGCCTTCGCCACACGCTGAACGTTAGCGTGGTTCAACCCGGCGACGCACATACGTCCGCTGGCAATCAGGTATACACCGAACTCATCACGCAGACGATCAACCTGGGCTGCGCTAAGCCCGGTATAGCTGAACATTCCACGCTGTTGCAGCAGGTAGTCGAAATTACGGCCCGGAATCTCAGCGTTCAGCACGTTGACCAGTTCCTGACGCATCGCCAGAATGCGGGTACGCATTACCTCAACTTCCGCCAGCCAGCTGGCTTTCAGCTCTTCATCACCCAGTACCGCGGCAACGACCTGTGCACCAAAGTTTGGCGGGCTGGAGTAGTTACGACGAACCGTCGCTTTTAGCTGCCCCAGAACACGACTGGCGGCATCTGCGTCTTCACACACCACAGAAAGCCCGCCAACACGTTCGCCATACAACGAGAAAATCTTCGAGAATGAGTTGCTGACCAGAGCAGGCAATCCGGCGCTGGCAATGGCGCGGATGGCGTACGCATCATCTTCCATTCCGCCACCAAAACCCTGGTAGGCAATGTCGAGGAACGGGATCAGGTCGCGCGCTTTCAGGATCTCAATAACCGCATCCCACTGCGCGGGAGTTAAATCCGCACCCGTCGGGTTATGGCAGCACGGATGCAGCAGCACAATGCTACGCGCCGGTAAGGTACTCAATGTTGCCAGCAGATCGTTGAAACGGACGCCATTAGTCGCGTCGTCATACCATGGGTAAGTACTTACTTCGAAACCCGCCCCTTCAAAAATCGCGATATGGTTTTCCCACGTCGGATCGCTGACCCATACGCCAGAATCAGGGAAGTAACGTTTCAGGAAGTCCGCTCCCACTTTTAACGCACCAGACCCCCCCAGCGTCTGAATCGTTGCCACGCGCTGTTGCTGGAGTACCGGATGCTGCGCCCCAAACAGGAGCGGCGCAATGGTATGGCGATACGTGTTCAGGCCTTCCATCGGCAGATACAGCGAAGCGCCATGCGGCTTCGCATTGAGACGAGCTTCCGCTTCTGCAACGGCTTTAAGCTGAGGAATAATCCCATCTTCGTTGTAATACAGACCAATGCTGAGGTTCACTTTGTCGCTACGTGAATCCTCTTTAAAGCGCTCCATGAGCGATAAAATCGGGTCGCCAGCGTAGGCGTCAACTTTTTGAAACACGTGTGGTTCTCCAGGTTTACAGGCAGTGGGATAAGAACACAATAAACCGGAAGCGGAAGAAGATCGAGAGGATGTTGCAGTCGGTGAGAATATTGCCGGATGGCGGCGGTCACGCCTGATCCGGCATATCAGGTAATTAATCGATATATTTCATCGCCACCCTTGAGGTCAGGCGCGTAATAAGTTCGTAAGCACTTACTTTCGTCATTTCAGCAATGCGTTCAACGGGCAGGCCCTCGCCCCACAGAATCACCGAATCGCCGGCTTTATCCCGCGCTTCGGGGCCTAAATCGACGCAGATCATATCCATCGCAACGCGACCGACGATCGGCACTTCACGACCATTGACCAGTACCGGCGTCCCCGAAGGCGCTGCGCGCGGATAACCATCGCCATAGCCCATCGCTACCACGCCAAGACGCGTGTCGCGCTCGCTCAGCCAGGTTCCACCATAGCCAACCGGCTCGCCCGCCTTGTGCTCACGCACCGCAATCAGGCTTGAGGTCAGCGACATCACCGGCTGGCAGCCAAAATCAGCGCCGATGGAGTGATTTTCCAGCGGCGATACGCCGTACAGAATCAGCCCCGGCCGCGCCCAGTCGAAGTGAGACTGCGGCCACAGCAGAATACCACCCGATGCGGCAATCGAACGCTGCCCCGGTTTGCCTTCACAAAAACTGTTGAAGATATCGAGTTGTTTTTCGGTCGCGCCACACTCAGGCTCGTCCGCGCGAGCAAAGTGGCTGACGATATTGACCGGCTGGCGCACGTTTTCACACTGCGTTAAGCGCTGATAAAACGCCTCAGCCTGTTCCGGACGTACACCCAGGCGGTGCATGCCCGTGTCGAGCTTCATCCAGACAGTGACAGGTTCAGCCAGCTCGGCCGCTTCCAGAGCATCGAGCTGCTCCTGGTTATGTACGGCAGTATGCAGACGCTGCGCGGAGATGGTCGGCAAATCGGAAGCATCAAAAAAACCTTCCAGCAGCAGGATAGGTTGCGTGATCCCACCCGCGCGTAGCCGCAGAGCTTCTTCAAGACGAGCGACACCAAAAGCATCCGCATCCGGGAGCGTTCGCGCGGTCTCTAACAGACCATGGCCGTAAGCGTTCGCTTTCACGACCGCAACCAGTTTACTGGCAGGTGCCAGTTCACGCAGACGTTGCAGGTTGTGTCGCAGAGCGCGGCGGTTAATGACAACAGTTGCCGCTTGCATTTTAATTCCTTAATAAAAGAATCGCCTAAATCATTCGTGTTGCAGAAAGGCGACAAGCCCGAGAATCCCCGGCAGCTTAGTAAACTAAGTGACCGGAGTGAACAGGCGTAGTCAACGCATCTGCAGCATGAAGGATGACGGAGATTTATTCGTCGTCGTATTGTGGGCCCGCATAATTGTCGAATCGCGACCACTGTCCGTTAAACGTCAGACGTACCGTACCGATTGGGCCGTTACGTTGCTTACCAATAATGATTTCCGCGATCCCTTTCAGATCGCTGTTTTCGTGATAAACCTCATCACGATAGATAAACATGATTAAGTCGGCATCCTGCTCGATGGAGCCTGATTCACGTAAATCTGAGTTGACCGGACGCTTGTCAGCACGTTGTTCCAGAGAGCGGTTAAGCTGTGACAGCGCCACCACCGGCACATGCAGTTCTTTCGCTAACGCTTTCAGCGAGCGGGAAATTTCGGCAATTTCCAGCGTACGGTTATCGGAGAGCGACGGTACACGCATCAGCTGCAGGTAGTCGATCATGATAAGTCCGATACCGCCGTGTTCACGGGCGATACGGCGCGCGCGCGAACGCACTTCCGTTGGCGTCAGACCGGAGGAGTCATCAATATAGATGTTTCGTTTCTCCAGCAAAATACCCATTGTTCCGGAAATCCGCGCCCAGTCTTCATCATCCAGTTGACCGGTACGGATTTTGGTCTGGTCTACGCGTGAGAGCGAGGCCAAAGAACGCATCATGATCTGTTCTGAGGGCATTTCAAGACTGAAGATAAGAACCGGTTTATCCTGCAACATCGCCGCATTTTCGACGAGGTTCATTGCAAATGTCGTTTTACCCATTGACGGACGTGCCGCGACAATAATCAAGTCCGACGGCTGTAGACCCGCGGTCTTTTTGTTGAGGTCGTCATAACCGGTATTCACCCCGGTGACGCCGTCGTGCGGCTGCTGGAACAGCTGTTCAATACGCGCGACGGTGGCGTCGAGCACATCGGTAATATTTTTCGGGCCTTCGTCTTTATTGGCACGGCTTTCGGCGATTTTAAAGACGCGGGATTCCGCAAGATCCAGCAGGTCTTCACTGGAGCGCCCTTGCGGATCGAAACCCGCTTCCGCAATTTCATGGGCCACCGAAATCATGTCACGAACAACGGCGCGTTCACGGACGATATCAGCATAGGCGCTAATGTTCGCCGCACTTGGCGTATTTTTGGATAGCTCAGCCAGGTAAGCAAAACCGCCAACGCTGTCCAGTTGTCCCTGAACTTCCAGCGACTCTGCCAGGGTAATCAGGTCGATAGGTTTACCCATCTCCTGCAGGCGATGCATTTCGGTGAAAATATGCCGATGCGGGCGGGTGTAAAAATCCTCCGCCACCACGCGCTCGGCGACATCGTCCCAGCGTTCGTTATCCAGCATTAAACCGCCCAACACCGACTGTTCCGCTTCAATCGAGTGCGGCGGTACTTTCAGCCCGGCGACCTGCAGATCGCGCTCACGAGCATCAGTCTGTTGTTTGTTGAAGGGTTTATTTCCTGCCATAGTGAATGGAGTTACCGAGATAATGATTGGGTCGAAAGATTACCACATTTCTGGAGGAAGCATGGCAACACGTATTGAATTTCACAAGCACGGCGGCCCTGATGTACTGAAGGCTGTGGAGTTTACGCCCGTTGACCCGGCGGAACATGAAATCCAGGTCGAGAACAAAGCGATTGGCATCAACTACATCGACACCTACATCCGCAGTGGACTTTATCCGCCTCCCTCGTTACCCAGTGGTCTGGGCACAGAGGCCGCAGGCGTGGTCAGCAAAGTCGGCAGCAAAGTGACGCACATTAAAGCCGGCGATCGTGTGGTGTATGCCCAGTCAACACTTGGCGCGTACAGCTCAGTGCACAACGTGCCAGCCGATAAAGCCGCCATTCTGCCTAATGCCATCTCTTTTGAGCAGGCAGCGGCCTCATTTCTGAAAGGCTTAACGGTTTTTTATCTGTTACGTAAAACCTATGAAATCCAGCCCGACGAGCCCTTCTTGTTCCATGCAGCAGCGGGTGGCGTTGGGCTGATTGCCTGCCAGTGGGCAAAAGCGCTGGGAGCGAAGCTGATTGGTACTGTCGGCAATGCGCAGAAGGCGCAAATAGCGCAGCAGGCCGGTGCATGGCAAGTGATTAACTACCGTGAAGAAAGTATCGTCGAACGGGTTAAGGAAATCACCGGTGGTAAAAAAGTACGGGTGGTATACGACTCGGTGGGGAAAGATACCTGGGAAGCCTCACTGGATTGCCTGCAACGCCGGGGATTGATGGTCAGCTTTGGCAACGCCTCCGGGCCGGTAACCGGCGTTAACTTAGGGATTCTGAATCAGAAAGGCTCGCTGTATGTCACGCGCCCTTCTCTGCAGGGTTACATCACCAACCGCCACGAATTAACCGAAGCCAGCAATGAGCTTTTCTCATTGATTGCCAGTGGGGTGATTAAAGTGGATGTCGCGCCTGGTCAGACATTCGCGCTGCACGACGCGCAGCGTGCTCATGAAGTGCTGGAAAGCCGGGCCACGCAAGGATCGAGTTTGCTGATCCCGTGAGACTTCCCTCTTAAATAATTCAAGCAGCCAACACACCTGCGGTTTGAATTATGACGGGGAAAGAAAGAATTAGGGCTTCCCGCAGGAAGCCCTTTCTTTTTTAGTTCGGCTGTATGTAGGGTACAGCTCGATGAATTCGTTAACCACGCAATAGTGACAGATTTGATAATCAATTCCTATTTGGTTCTAAAGGCAATGTTGCAGGTTGTGACGTACCGCTCAATACCTTAGTAAAAGCGGCGGTTATTGCGCTGATACTGTGGGACTTTTGGCGCTTTTATCGCCTTAATCACCCACACCACGGCGACGGCCAGTAGCAGCCAGGGAAGCAGTTTAATCATCAACGCAAACATCCCACCGAGGAACATCACTGCCGTCGCCACCATCAGCGCGGCGAGGATGCCCAACAGTGATATGCCAGTGACCATCAGCATGATAAAAAAGCCAATCACAAAAAGTAGTTCCAGCATGACGCTCTCCCGAAATGAAATTCTCTCCATTGCATTACAAGAAACATGCCAAAATTAATGCCTTGATTTATAACGAAAACGCCCCGCGATAAAACGCAGGGCGTGGTGAAATTGACTAACTTTTGGTGAGAACTTAACGCTTATCTGCGACCAGTTTCAGCGCATGTTCCAGAACGTTAATATCGGCCCCGGCTTTATGCGCATTTTCACTCAGATAACGACGCCACTGGCGTGCGCCTGGAATTCCCTGGAACAACCCGAGCATATGGCGGGTCACATGCCCCAGATACGTCCCCTGACTCAGCTCCCGCTCAATATAGGGATACATGGCGCGCACCACGGCAACCGGATCGGCATCGTCGGTGGTCGCAGCAAAAATTTCACGGTCGACCGATGCCAGAATACCCGGGTTTTGATAGGCTTCCCGACCTACCATTACGCCGTCCATATATTGCAGATGCATTTTTGCTTCTTCCAGTGATTTAATTCCACCGTTTATCGACATCGTCAGGTGCGGGAAATCACGCTTCAACTGATAAACACGGTCATAATCCAGCGGCGGGATCTCACGGTTTTCTTTCGGGCTTAGCCCGGACAGCCAGGCCTTACGGGCGTGGATGATAAACATCTCACACTCACCTTTACCGGAAACCGTATTGATGAAGTCACACAGGAATGCGTAGCTGTCCTGATCATCGATACCGATACGCGTTTTGACCGTCACCGGAATCGACACCACATCGCGCATCGCCTTCACGCAATCGGCGACCAGTTGCGCATTCCCCATCAGGCAAGCGCCAAACATCCCGTTTTGTACGCGATCGGAAGGGCAGCCGACGTTGAGGTTAATCTCGTCATAGCCTCGTGCTTCAGCGAGCTTTGCGCACTGCGCCAGCGCGGCCGGATCGCTCCCACCTAGCTGAAGTGCAACCGGATGTTCTTCTTCGCTATATGCCAGGTAATCGCCTTTGCCATGAATAATTGCCCCGGTGGTCACCATCTCCGTATAGAGCAAGGTCTGGCGGGACAACAGGCGCAAAAAGTAGCGGCAGTGTCTGTCCGTCCAGTCGAGCATCGGCGCGATAGAAAAACGATGAGCGGGAAAAGCGGTAGACTGAGATTCAGGCAGCATGGCGAATATTCAAGCATCCGGTTAAAAAAGGGGCGCTACTATAGCATAGACCGTTGCGATAGTGAGCCACATCATCGTGGATAGCGCCCTTCGTCCGCGTGGATCGTCATTTCCGCCCAGGTTTTCCGTCGTGTGGACCAAAAAACTGTGGAGGATGGTCAACCCAGCGATCCTCACGCGTGACCGCATAGACCGGATTGAGCGGATAGTAGATGCGGTTATGCTTCTTGTTCGCCTCACCGACGACCAGCAGCCGCACCTCGTCACTGGTGTTGTTGATAAAAGTGTGGCACACGCCGGTTCCTGCCGGAAAACCGACGCTATCGCCGGGTTCCAGCTTCCATAAGTAACCATTTATCCAGGCTTCCGGGTAGCCTTCCAGCACGTAGATGAACTCTTCTTCATCGCTTTCTGCGTGTGGATAAGAAGTACGACGCCCCGGCGGCAGGCGTTCGTGATGAATACCTAGTCGCCCTAACCCCAACCTGCGGGCCAGCGGCGCGCCAATAGAAAAAAGCTCATCGCTGCCTGGATAGGTGGCGTCATCAGGCCCCTCAACTTCACGCCAGTGGCGAATACAATCGGGTCTTTTCATGTTAATTTTCCAGTGTTGCGATGCGTCAGGTATAGCACACAGCGGTGGATCTCGGCGTTTTAAGCAGAACATGATAAAGTAAGGGATTAACCTTCCACACAAATCGAGGCGCCAAATGGACAAAACCACCACGCAGGAGTTATTGGCTCAAGCTGAAAAACTCTGTGTGCAACGTAACGTGCGACTAACGCCACAACGCCTCGAAGTGCTGCGCCTGATGAGCCTGCAGGAAGGTGCGATCAGCGCCTATGATCTGCTTGATCTGCTGCGGGAAACCGAGCCGCAGGCCAAACCTCCTACCGTGTATCGTGCGCTCGATTTTCTGCTTGAACAAGGTTTTGTGCACAAAGTGGAGTCCACCAACAGCTATGTGCTCTGTCATCTGTTCGATCAGCCAACCCATAGCTCGGCAATGTTTATTTGTGACCGCTGTGGCGTGGTAAAAGAGGAGTGTGCGGAAGGTGTGGAAGATATTATGCATACGCTGGCAGCTAAAATGGGATTTGCTCTGCGCCATAACGTAATTGAAGCCCACGGCCTGTGTCCGGCGTGTGTGGAAGTGGAATCATGCCGCCATCCAGGCGATTGTCAGCATGACCATACCATTCAGGTGAAGAAGAAAGTCGGGCGGTAAATAAAAGAGCGTACGTCCTTGTACTCTCAGGAGGGAGGGGTTAATTACCAGCGGTAATCGTTGCGTTTTTCCCAATCTTTAACTTCTTTCTCCGCCTGATCTTTCGCGTACCCGTATCGTTCCTGGACTTTACCTACCAGCTGGTCGCGTTTACCTTCAATGACCGTCATATCATCATCGGTCAGTTTGCCCCATTGCTCTTTCACTTTACCTTTGAACTGTTTCCAGTTACCGCTGACTTCGTCTTTATTCATCATCAAGTCCTCATCGTTAGGTTGTGAATAGCGAGAGTGCTGCGCCCGGATACATGCTGTTTTTGCTGGGCGTGATAATAAGTGTAGTCAGGGATTCTGGGTTTTATTTACTATTCAGAATTTTTAACCATAGGCATCAGGCAAACCAGGTGCCATTACGCCAGTGACGTCGCCAGATGAAGGCCAGTGAAAGCCCGCGCAGCGCGAGAAAAACGGTTAACGCCAGCCACAAGCCGTGGTTTCCAAGCCACGGTAAAGCCAGTAGCGTTAACGCAAAACCAGCAGCCGCAACGGCCATGCTGTTACGCATTTCCGCGGCACGCGTTGCGCCAATAAACATCCCGTCGAGCAGATAACACCAGACGCCCACCAGCGGTAAAATCACCTGCCAGATGAGATAGCGATCGGCCAGCAGTTGGATTTGCGGCAGCGAGGTCAGCAGCGCCACAATCTGCTCGCCGAACAGGGCATAGACCAGGGAAAACAGGATCGCCACGATACCCGACTGTCGGCAAGCTGCCCGCCAGACATCCAGCAACTGGCTACCATCGCGTGCCCCATAGGCCTGGCCAGAGTGCGCTTCTACAGCATAGGCAAATCCGTCCAGCGCGTAGGCGGTGAACGTCAGCAAGGTCATCAGAACGGCATTAACCGCAATGATATCGCCCCCCAGACGCGCGCCCAGCACCGTGATAGCGCCAAAACAGAGTTGCAGCAGCAGCGAGCGCAGCATGATGTCGCGGTTAAGCGCCAGTAAACGGCGGAAGTTGCCACGCCACGCCTGCTTCAGCATTGCCAGCGAAATTCCGCGCATATGCAGGACTTTACGTACCATCATCAGGCCGATCAGCAAAGTGGCATATTCGGCAATCACCGTCGCCAGTGCCGCGCCCTGCACGTTCATATGCAGGCCCATCACCAGCCACAAATCGAGCACGATGTTAAGCACATTGCCGACAATCAGCAGGATCACCGGCGCACGTGCATACTGGACGCCAAGCAGCCAGCCAAGCAGCACCAGATTGGCCAGTGAGGCGGGTGCGCTAAGCCAGCGGATTTCCAGGAACCTTCGGGCCTGCTCCAGCACCGCTTCGCTACCTCCCACGATATGCAACGCCAGGCTGATAATCGGTGCGCGAAACAGTGCAATAAGCAATCCGGCACCCAACGCCAGCATCAGCGGCTGAACCAGCGCGCGCGCCAGTGCCTGCGGATTTTTCGCGCCGAACGCCTGGGCCGTCAGACCGGTGGTACTCATGCGTAAAAACAGCAACAGCATAAAGAGAAAACTGGTCGCTGTTGCGCCAACAGCAACGCCACCAAGGTAGACCGGGCTATCCAGATGACCAATCACCGCCGTATCCACCAGTCCAAGCAGCGGAACAGTGATGTTGGAGAAAATCATCGGTAAGGCAAGGTGCCAAAGTGCTTTATCAGAAGAGGTAAAGAAAGGCATGGAAAGGAGCCTGAAAAGAAATTAACGCGTTTTTGTAGGCCCGATAGACGTAGCGTCATCGGGTAATTTGCCGGAGAGCGGCGTAAACGCCCTTTCCGGCCTACAGGAAATCAGCAGATCATTACAGCCATTCACCGTTACGAATCACGCCGACAGCCAACCCTTCAATAGTGAAGCTTTGCTCACGCAGATCAACAATAATTGGCTTAAACTCGCTGTTTTCTGGCAGAAGTTCAACCTTGTTGCCCTGCTTTTTCAGGCGCTTAACCGTAACTTCATCATCAATGCGGGCAACAACGACCTGGCCGTTACGTACGTCCTGCGTTTTATGCACAGCCAGTAAATCGCCATCCATAATCCCGATATCTTTCATCGACATACCACTGACGCGCAGCAGAAAATCGGCGTTCGGTTTGAACAGTGATGGGTCAACCTGGTAGTGGCCTTCGATGTGCTGCTGTGCCAGAAGTGGCTCACCGGCCGCGACACGACCAACAAGTGGTAAACCTTCCTCTTCTTCCTGCAGCAGGCGAATACCACGTGATGCGCCAGAAACGATTTCCAGCACACCTTTCCGCGCCAGCGCTTTCAGGTGTTCTTCAGCCGCGTTTGGGGAACGGAACCCCAAACGCTGCGCGATCTCCGCACGCGTCGGTGGCATACCTGTCTGGCTGATGTGATCCCTAATGAGATCAAACACCTCTTGCTGCCTGGCCGTTAACGCTTTCATTCCGCCCCCTGGGTGTATATACAGTTATGCTGTGAGTATATACAGCTAAAGGCGAATTTGGAACCGCAAACTGCACAAAAAACAGGAGATTTATGAAGTTGTGGAATCTTTATCGCAAATGCGACCACAACAGGATGCCCCAGGTGATCAGAGCGACAAAAATAGACAGCAATACTGCAGCCGATCCCATATCTTTCGCCCGGCCAGAAAGCTCGTGGTACTCAGAACCAATTCGGTCGACGACCGCCTCAATGGCGCTATTCAGAATTTCAACGATCATCACCAGCATCACCGAACCAATCAGCAGTACGCGGGTAATCGCGTCCACGTCCAGCCAGCAGGCAATTGCCACCCCCAACAGTACGGCAACGCTTTCCTGACGGAATGCCGCCTCATTGATCCATGCGGCGCGGAAACCTTGCCAGGAATAGCCTGCTGCTTTGATAATCCGAGTGAATCCAGTGGTATTATTGGCCATCAAAAGAACCTTTTTACATTATTAGCGTGAGTATTATTGTCTCATTACCCTGTTTGTTTCAGGGCATAAGCAAAGCTGCGCGAAGTATGACGGGATACCACAGAAATTCACTAAACTTTCTGATATCCTTGCAGCGCATTTGCATTATTAACCAGAGGCTTTACATCGTTTATGTCCGGCTGGCCACGAATTTACTACAAATTACTGAATTTACCATTAAGCATCCTGGTAAAAAGCAAGTCTATCCCGGCGGAACCCGCCCCGGAATTGGGACTCGATACCTCTCGTCCCATTATGTACGTCTTACCGTACAACTCAAAAGCTGACTTGCTGACACTGCGTGCCCAATGTCTGGTGCACGACCTCCCCGATCCCCTGGAACCGCTGGAGATAGACGGGACTTTGCTGCCGCGCTACGTGTTTATACACGGCGGCCCGCGTGTATTCACCTATTACACGCCAAAAGAAGAGTCTATCAAGCTGTTCCATAACTATCTCGATCTGCATCGCAGCAACCCCGATTTGGATGTGCAGATGGTGCCGGTATCGGTGATGTTTGGCCGTGCTCCAGGGCGCGAGAAAGGCGAAGTCAATCCGCCACTGCGCATGCTGAATGGCGTACAGAAATTCTTTGCCGTCTCCTGGCTGGGACGCGACAGTTTTGTCCGCTTCTCACCTTCCGTCTCCCTGCGCCGCATGGCAGACGAACACGGCACAGATAAAACCATCGCACAGAAACTGGCACGCGTGGCGCGTATGCACTTTGCCCGCCAGCGCTTAGCCGCGGTTGGCCCTCGCCTCCCTGCCCGCCAGGATCTGTTTAATAAACTACTGGCCTCAAAAGCCATCGCACGCGCGGTGGAAGATGAAGCACGCAGCAAAAAAATCTCCCATGAAAAAGCGCAGCAAAACGCTATCGCATTGATGGAAGAGATTGCCGCGAATTTCTCCTATGAGATGATCCGCCTGACGGACCGTATTCTGGGCTTTACCTGGAACCGACTGTACCAGGGGATTAACGTTCACAATGCCGAGCGCGTACGCCAACTGGCGCACGACGGGCATGAAATCGTCTATGTGCCGTGCCACCGCAGCCATATGGACTACATGCTGCTGTCGTATGTTCTGTACCATCAGGGGCTGGTTCCACCGCATATCGCGGCAGGGATCAACCTGAACTTCTGGCCGGCAGGTCCGATTTTCCGCCGTCTGGGCGCGTTCTTTATTCGTCGTACGTTTAAAGGCAATAAGCTCTATTCCACCGTATTCCGCGAATATCTGGGCGAGTTGTTCAGCCGTGGTTACTCGGTTGAATACTTTGTTGAAGGTGGTCGCTCACGTACCGGTCGTCTGCTCGACCCGAAAACCGGCACGCTGTCGATGACCATTCAGGCGATGCTGCGCGGCGGTACGCGTCCGATTACCCTCGTTCCGATTTACATCGGCTACGAGCACGTGATGGAAGTGGGGACTTACGCCAAAGAGCTGCGTGGGGCGACCAAAGAGAAAGAAAGCCTGCCGCAAATGCTACGCGGTTTGAGCAAGCTGCGTAACCTGGGCCAGGGCTACGTTAACTTTGGCGAACCTATGCCATTGATGACCTACCTGAATCAGCATGTACCGGAGTGGCGCGAATCTATCGATCCTATCGAGTCTATTCGCCCGGCCTGGCTGACGCCGACGGTGAATAACATTGCTGCCGATCTGATGGTACGCATTAACAACGCGGGCGCGGCCAACGCGATGAACCTGTGTTGTACCGCGTTACTGGCTTCCCGTCAGCGTTCTCTGACGCGCGAGCAGCTAACCGAACAGCTCGATTGCTACCTGAGCCTGTTACGCAATGTGCCGTATGCTTCGGATACGACAGTGCCGACACAAAGCGCCAGTGAACTGATCGACCACGCCTTGCAAATGAACAAGTTTGAGGTTGAGAAAGACACCATCGGTGACATCATCATTCTGCCGCGCGAGCAGGCGGTACTGATGACCTACTACCGCAACAACATTGCGCACATGCTGGTTCTGCCTTCGTTGATGGCCGCGATTGTGACTCAGCACCGCCGGATTTCACGCGCCGCATTGCAGCAGCATATTGAAGCGCTGTACCCGATGCTGAAAGCAGAGCTGTTCCTGCGTTGGGAGCGCAATGAGCTTGCCGGCGTGATTGATGAGCTGGCCAGCGAAATGCAGCGTCAGGGTCTGATAACCCTGCAGAACGATGAGCTGCATATCAACCCGGTTCACTCTCGCACGCTTCAGCTGTTGGCTGCGGGCGCGCGTGAAACGCTACAGCGCTATGCCATTACCTTCTGGCTGCTGAGTGCGAACCCGTCCATCAACCGCAGCACACTGGAGAAAGAGAGCCGCACCGTGGCGCAACGTCTTTCCGTGCTGCACGGTATCAACGCGCCTGAGTTCTTCGATAAAGCCGTGTTCAGCTCCCTGGTGCTGACGCTGCGTGACGAGGGCTACATCAGCGATACCGGTGATGCCGAACCGGAAGAAACGATGAAGATTTATCAGATGCTGGCCGAGCTGGTCACATCCGATGTGCGTCTGACCATCGAAAGCGCAACGCAGGGCGAGTAAGCATAAAAAAACCGGTCGAAATGACCGGTTTTTATTTTGCGGGCTAAGCCAAACTCAAAGGTGCCAGTAGCTCATCGCCAGCCCTAAGAACAGCACCAACCCCACATAGTTATTGTTCATAAACGCTTTAAAGCAGGCATCCCGTTCACGATCGACAATCAGTTTCTGCTGATACACAAACAGCGCGCCCGCCACCAGCAGTGACCAGTAATAGCCCAGCCCCAACCCGTTTAACCAGCCCACCGTCGCCATCAGCGCCAAAACACCGACCTGCAGAATGCCAATAATCAGCTTATCGTTCTGACCGAACAGAATGGCGGTCGATTTAATGCCAATCTTCAGATCGTCATCACGGTCAACCATCGCATACTGAGTGTCATACGCCACCGCCCAGAGAATGTTGGCGAGGAACATCAGCCAGCAGCTCAGCGGTACAGATTCACTGACGGCGGCGAACGCCATGGGAATAGACCAGCCAAACGCCGCCCCCAGCACCACCTGCGGCAGGTGCGTATAGCGTTTCATGAAGGGATAAACCCACGCCAGTGCTAACGCCGCAACGGACAACAAAATCGTCATCGTGTTAAGAGTCAGAACCAGCAGGAAGGCGAGCAACACCAGCACAACAAACAGCGTTCGGGCCTCTTTCTCCGTGACTGCACCGCTCGGCAGCGGTCGGTTTGCGGTGCGTTTGACGTGTCCGTCAAATTTCCTGTCGGCATAATCATTCACCACGCATCCGGCAGCGCGCATCAGCCACACACCGGCGACAAACACCGCCAGTATCCACAATTGCGGTACGCCAGGGGTCGCTACCCACAGCGCCCACAGCGTCGGCCAGAGCAGCAGTAAGGCGCCAATTGGCTTATCCGTACGCATCAAGCGGTGAAAAGCCAGCAGCTTATTCTGCGTCAGACTCCACTCCATCTTTATCTTCCTCTCAGTACAACGGCGATGCAGGCAAAAAAAGCTCGGTAAGCATCAGCGGCTTACCGCTCAGCCGCAGGCGGGAACGGCGTCCCCACAGCGCTGCATCGCGGCCAATCTCAATAAAATCGCGGGTCAATGTCGATGATGTAAACAGATAGCGCCCGAGCGGGGTTTTCCCCAGATTTTGTAAAGCCAGTTCGGGGCCGCACAAGGTGGATTCCGGCACGACAGTCCGACCGGCAAGCCACGGCTCACCATCCGCGCATAACAGGATTTCCCGCAACCAATAGCGGGATTCTGCCGGCAACAGCGTCAACTCTTCAGTGACCTCATTTTGCCCAACGAATCCTTCTCGGATCAATGTTACGGTGACCTGTTTTCCCTGCTGCTCAAAACGTTTGGTCATGGAATCTTCCAGTAACAACCAGTCGAGCAATTGAGGGTCAAGCGACGGGATCGCATCAAAATAACGCAGAGCACGCAGTTGCGTTAACGCGGGGTGTGGCATGCCTTACTCTCCGATTCATAACCTGAGGGCATTGTATCGCAGAAAAGGCTTTGCGGGGTGAGCAAACACGATTAAGTGATCGGTAGGGCAACATAAGTGTAACAAGTAGCATCGAAGGATAAAAAAAGGTGCGCCAGGAGACGCACCAGTTGTTGCAAAATCAACAATGTGGGGAGATGGTTACCCCTTGCCTTTTACACTGCTGATAAAGGTGGAACGGGCAGATTTGGATCCCAGACGTTCAGCTTCATCAAGCAGCTTCAGCGCTTTATCAACATCACCTTTCGCCACGGCATCCTTAATCGCCTGGTTAAAATAGTTCTCAGTGTCATTCAGCACCGGTTCACTTTTCTTCACGGGTTGTGGTGCCGGCGCGGCTACCGCGGCTGCCGGAGCCGCATAAGCCACCGCAGGCGCTGCGGTATTACCCACCGTCACCGGCCCCGGGCCAGAGGAACCAAATAACGGCCCAACCAGCACGCTGGAGGTGCTGTTGGTTTTCACCTGCAGTTTCACCAGACCATCGGTAGTATGGCGGGCAATCGGGTCCGGAATATCCGGAACAGCGTTGCCCACGCCCTTGGCATACGCTTTCGCCGGGTCAAGCAGCGTGGTGGTCTGTTGGAGATCTTTATCAGTAGTAAAGACCAGAACATAAAGCTTCTGCTGTCCCAGTGCAGGCGTCAGACGCATCACCCCTTCCAGGCGATCCGCACTCATTACACCCGGTGCCTGGTAGGTAAAGTAACTGCTGGGGAAGAACGCAGATGGCGTCATGTTCTGATCAAGAATTAAAACGTTTGGCGCAAATACGCTGGTTTGTTTGTTAACTTCACTGCTCAGCGTCAGGGTCAGTTCCCCAATGTTGGCCGGTACGCTATAGGCGGCAACCGGGCCGCTAATACCGGCAATGTCCAGACGCTGTCCCGCTGTCGCCAACGGGGTTGACTGGGTTTTCGATTGGTCGACTGGCGTCCAGGCCAGCTGTTGCAATGCAGCCGTCGGAATCGACGGTGCAGCGGCGGTGTCCTGCGGAACGATATTCACATCGGCCAGGCTGATTCCAGGAACGCTGGCAAATAACCCTGCCGATAAACAAAGGGCAACGAGACTTTTCTTCATTTTCATTGTTATCACCTCAGATAGCATGGGTTCAGCGGTGGCCAGGCAATAGCGCGCTAAACCGTAAGTAAGAGGGGCTTACGCCCCTCTTTAGGTCATTACGTCAGGTTAATGCTGGATTACCACCAGATTTCCATCTGGGCACCGAAGGACCACTCGTCGCTATCGCCACGGCTGGTTGTGCTGATACCTGAGTTGGTTGCAGCAGCATATTTAGAGACCGAATCTCCGTTTTTCACGTAGCCCCATTCTTCATCCCATTTGGCATAGGTTGCAAAGACGCGGATTGCCGGACGAGACCAGATGCTATCGCCTGCCTGCCACTGTTGCGCCAGGGTGATTTTGTATTGGCTGTTGCGATCGCCAGTCTGTTGAGATTTGACGTTGTCGTAGCCGACTTCCATCAGGGTGCTCATGATTGGCGTCCATTTGTACATCGGACGAATACCCACGGTGTACCATTCAGTACCCAGGTCGTTATCCATGTCGATATTCTGATACATACCGACGTACATCAGGTCCCACTTGTCGCCCAGAGAGATAGCACCGTGGTCAAGTACGCGCACCAGGCTACCGTTGTTATTGATGTTGTTGTTTATATGATGGATAACGGGATCATTTGGTGTTGCCTGGGTATCGAAGGTTGAACCGTAAGTACCCTGCGAGCCACCTTTACCCTGCGTGGTCATCGCGTCAGTTGCATACTGAACCACGAACTTGTTATAGCCCTTCAGCATGCTCTGAGTATGTTCTGCAGTGAACATCCAGCCATCTTTAGACGCGCTATCCGCGTAGCTATAACCGTCAGTTTTATTCGCACGACCGTAGTCAACACCCAGTTCCAGCATGCCGTCCGGGTTAATGGCCATCTGCGCTAAACGCATGTCGAATACGTCGTTCGCGGTATCTTTGGATGTGTCGTAGATATTCTGGCTACTGAAGGTGTAAGAACCGCCCGCTTCCTGAGAACGGGTTGCGGCCAGAGACAGTTTACCGAAGCCCAGATCGATGTTTTCAATACCGGCGCCAGGACCTGAAATATCCCAGTAGTAGAAGTCGATCATATGGACGTCATGACGCTGATAGAAACGTTTACCGGCCCAGATGGTGGAACCTGGCAGCCATTCAATCAGGTTTTTACCCTGCACGTTGGCTTCACGGAAAGCAGGATCGGTCGCTTCCCAGTCATTCTGCTGTGCAACAGAGTAGGCAACGTTAGTGTCGAAATAGAAGCTCTTATCGCCTTCTTTCCACACTTCCTGGCCCAGCTTAATTTCAGCATAGGTTTCGCATTCGTTACCGAGACGGTATTTACTTTGGGCACCGGTTGCCTGGAAACACTGTTGTTCGCCGCCACTGCCCGTCCAGCCGATACCGGAACGAGCATAACCATGGAAATCGACAGCCATTGCCTGAACAGACATAATGCCTGCCGCCACAGCAACCGCCAGAGGGAGTTTGCGCAGAGTAATCATCGTTCTATCTCCTGAGATCATTGCTTTTCTTTAAACGCTGCCACCTTCTGCAACTACGAATGGTTTTGCGTTTCGTTTTTTTATGGGGACCTTAAACGCCCGGCTCCTGATGCAACCGACGACATGCGGTGCCATCCTCACGGAACAGATGGCAACGCTCTGGCGGCAGGCCGATAGCGAATGTGGCACCCTCTTCTACCAACACCACGTCGTTCTGGCGGTAAACCAGGTTCTGACGGATGGCGGGGATCTGGATATGGATTTGTGTTTCGTGACCCAACTGCTCGACTACCTGTACTTCACCT
The DNA here is from genome assembly GCF_033341895.1 of Citrobacter sp. HN-141. NCBI lineage: Bacteria > Pseudomonadati > Pseudomonadota > Gammaproteobacteria > Enterobacterales > Enterobacteriaceae > Citrobacter > Citrobacter sp. HN-141. Next base: position 107,288 of record NZ_JAWPBF010000014.1, read on the forward strand.
TCGAGGGTGACATCAGCAATATCACTGGGCAGCAGATGTTCCGGGCGGATACCTAAAGACATATTGGCGCCGACCTGCACCGCGCGGCTTTCCACTGGTAGCCATATTTGCTGGCGGTTAGGCAGCTCAACCTGAACCTGATCGATCGCCGTTGCCGTCACTTTCACCGGCAGGAAGTTCATCTTTGGCGAACCAATAAACCCGGCAACAAAGCGGTCAGCCGGGTAGTGGTACAGCTCGAGGGGTTTACCGACCTGCGCAACGCGGCCGGCATCCAGCACCACAATTTTGTCGGCCAGGGTCATCGCTTCGACCTGATCGTGGGTGACGTAAATCATCGTGCGACCAAGACGCTTATGCAGGCGGGAGATTTCAATGCGCATCTGGACGCGCAGTGCGGCATCGAGGTTTGACAGCGGTTCGTCCAACAGAAAGACACGCGGCTCTGCAACCAACGTACGGCCAATCGCCACACGCTGACGTTGTCCACCGGAGAGCGCTTTGGGTTTGCGCTCCAGCAGATGGGCCAGTTGCAGCACTTCCGCGACCTGATTAACACGCTGGTTCATCACCTCTTTTTTCGCACCAGCGAGTTTGAGGCCGAATGACATGTTTTCAGCGACGGACAAATGGGGATACAGCGCATAGGACTGGAAGACCATCCCCACACCACGTTCAGCGGGTGGAATGTCGTTCATCCGAGTCTCCCCGATAAACAAATCTCCACTGGTAATGGTTTCAAGTCCGGCGATCATACGCAGCAAGGTTGACTTACCACAGCCTGACGGTCCGACAAACACCACGAATTCCCCTTCGTGAATGTCGAGATTGATATCTTTCGATACCACCACGTCACCCCAGGCTTTCGTTACATTTCGCAGCTGTACGCTCGCCATGCCCTTCTCCCTTCGTTACAACCTGTCATCGACAGCAACATTCATTGATGGATTGACTATGCGTTATCCCTTAACGGCGTGAATCCTCCACCCCCCAGCTTTTTTATGGGGGAGGAGGCGGGAGGATGAGAGAGCAGCGTCTGAGACCCTGGCTACCTGCCTAAGAGGAATTTCGTGATGCAGCCTGCAAAAATCAGTGGGTTTTTATGTGCGCCAGTACGCATTACTCACATTTATGTAACACAGATCACATAAAGAGCGGGTGGGGCGTAGGGGTAAGGAGGATGGAAAGAGGTTGTCGTATAAAGAAACTAGTAACCGTTAAGCCACCTCTGCAAAATCACCAAACAGGATGGGAACTATGAAAATCAAAACTGGCGCACGCATCCTCGCATTGTCCGCATTGACGACGATGATGTTCTCCGCCTCGGCTCTCGCCAAGATTGAAGAAGGTAAGCTGGTTATCTGGATTAACGGCGATAAAGGCTACAACGGCCTCGCTGAAGTGGGCAAAAAATTCGAGAAAGACACGGGTATCAAAGTCACCATTGAGCACCCTGACAAGCTGGAAGAAAAATTCCCGCAGGTTGCTGCGACCGGTGATGGCCCGGACATTATCTTCTGGGCGCATGACCGTTTTGGTGGTTACGCACAGTCTGGCCTGCTGGCTGAAATCACGCCGGACAAAGCGTTCCAGGACAAACTCTATCCGTTCACCTGGGATGCCGTACGCTATAACGGCAAGCTGATTGCCTACCCAATCGCGGTTGAAGCGCTGTCGCTGATTTATAACAAAGACCTCGTGCCGAACCCGCCAAAAACCTGGGAAGAGATCCCGGCGCTGGATAAAGAGCTGAAGGCGAAAGGTAAATCTGCACTGATGTTCAACCTGCAAGAACCGTACTTCACCTGGCCGCTGATTGCTGCCGACGGTGGTTACGCATTCAAGTTTGAAAACGGTAAGTACGATGTGAAAGACGTCGGCGTGGATAACGCTGGCGCGAAAGCCGGTTTGACCTTCCTGGTTGATCTCATCAAGAACAAACACATGAACGCGGATACCGACTACTCCATCGCTGAAGCGGCCTTTAACAAAGGCGATACCGCGATGACCATTAACGGTCCGTGGGCATGGTCGAACATCGACAAGAGCAAAATCAACTACGGCGTCACGCTGCTGCCAACCTTCAAAGGCAAAGCGTCTAAACCGTTTGTTGGGGTACTGAGCGCCGGTATTAACGCCGCCAGCCCGAACAAAGAACTGGCAAAAGAGTTCCTCGAAAACTACCTGCTGACCGATCAGGGTCTGGATGAAGTGAACAAGGACAAACCGCTGGGTGCCGTTGCGCTGAAATCCTTCCAGGATCAATTAGCAAAAGATCCACGCATCGCGGCCACCATGGATAACGCCCAGAAAGGCGAAATCATGCCGAACATCCCGCAGATGTCAGCATTCTGGTACGCCGTTCGTACCGCAGTGATCAACGCAGCCAGCGGCCGTCAGACCGTCGATGCCGCGCTGAAAGACGCACAGGGTCGTATCACCAAGTAATACGGTTTCCCTTATTTTTTAGGGAATCAGGTTTATTGAATACGTTGTTACGCGAAATCATTCGCGCTACATCGAGGCGGCAAGGGGGCAAATCCCCAGGAGCTTACATAAGTAAGTGACTGGGGTGAGCTTCCGCAGCCAACAAAGAGGTAGTGCGAAGGATAAAGCGTAAAGAGGAAGATCCCCATGGATGTCATTAAAAAGAAACACTGGTGGCAAAGCGACACGCTGAAATGGTCAGTGATGGGTCTGCTTGGGCTACTGGTCGGTTACCTTGTTGTTTTGATGTACGCTCAGGGGGAGTACCTGTTTGCCATCATGACGCTGATTTTAAGCTCTGCTGGCCTGTATATTTTCGCTAACCGTAAAGCCTATGCCTGGCGCTATGTTTACCCTGGCGTTGCCGGTATGGGGCTGTTTGTCCTTTTTCCGCTGATTTGTACTATCGCGATTGCCTTTACCAACTACAGCAGTACCAACCAGCTGACCTTTGAACGTGCTCAGGAAGTCCTGATGGATCGTTCTTATCAGGCAGGTAAAACCTACAACTTTGGCCTGTATCCGGCGGGTGATGAGTGGCAACTAGCCCTCACCGACGGTGAAACTGGCAAGAATTATCTCTCCGACGCCTTTAAATTTGGCGGCGAGCAGAAACTGCACCTGAAGGACGCTGATGCTCTGCCAACTGGCGAACGTGCGACACTGCGCATCATCACCCAGAATCGTCAGGCACTGACGCAGTTAACGGCCATTCTGCCGGATGACAGCAAAGTTATCATGAGTTCACTGCGTCAGTTCTCCGGCACGCAGCCGCTCTATACGCTCGCTGATGACGGCACGCTCACCAATAACCAGAGCGGCGTAAAATACCGCGCCAACAACGATGTTGGTTACTATCAGGCGATTAACGCTGACGGGAGCTGGGGTACAGAAAAACTCAGTCCAGGCTATACCGTCGCCATTGGATGGGACAACTTCACCCGCGTCTTTACCGACGAGGGCATCCAGAAGCCGTTCTTCGCCATCTTTGTCTGGACGGTAGTCTTCTCGGTACTGACCGTTATTTTGACCGTTGCCGTAGGGATGGTGCTGGCCTGTCTGGTGCAGTGGGAATCCCTGAAAGGCAAAGCGATTTACCGCGTCCTGCTGATCCTGCCCTATGCCGTGCCGTCGTTTATCTCGATTCTGATTTTCAAAGGATTGTTCAACCAAAGCTTTGGTGAAATCAACATGATGCTGAGCACACTGTTTGGCATCAAACCGGCCTGGTTCAGCGACCCGACCACCGCGCGTTCGATGATTATCATCGTCAACACCTGGCTCGGCTATCCGTACATGATGATCCTGTGCATGGGGCTGCTGAAGGCGATTCCTGATGACTTGTATGAAGCATCAGCAATGGATGGCGCCGGTCCGTTCCAGAACTTCTTTAAGATTACGCTTCCGCTGCTGATTAAGCCGCTAACGCCGCTGATGATTGCCAGCTTTGCCTTTAACTTTAACAACTTCGTGCTGATTCAACTGTTGACCAACGGTGGCCCGGACCGACTTGGCACCACCACACCAGCCGGTTATACCGACCTGCTCGTGAGCTACACCTACCGTATCGCCTTTGAAGGCGGCGGCGGCCAGGACTTCGGTCTGGCGGCGGCGATTGCCACGCTGATCTTCCTGCTGGTAGGCGCACTGGCGATCGTGAACCTGAAAGCCACACGTATGAAATTCGACTAAGGAGGGCACGGAATATGGCTATGGTACAACCTAAATCTCAGAAGCTCCGCCTTCTAATCACGCACTTAGGGTTGCTGATTTTTATCGCGGCGATCATGTTCCCGCTGCTGATGGTTATCGCTATCTCGCTGCGCGAAGGTAACTTTGCCACCGGTAGTCTGATCCCGGAAAACATCTCCTGGGAGCACTGGAAACTGGCGCTGGGCTTTAGCGTAGAGCACGCGGATGGTCGTGTGACGCCGCCGCCATTCCCGGTGCTGTTATGGCTGTGGAACTCAGTGAAAGTAGCCACCATTACCGCGATCGGTATCGTGACGCTCTCCACCACTTGTGCTTATGCCTTTGCCCGCATGCGTTTCCCGGGTAAAGCAACGCTGCTGAAAGGGATGCTGATTTTCCAGATGTTCCCGGCAGTGCTGTCTCTGGTGGCGTTATACGCGTTGTTTGACCGTCTGGGCCAATATATTCCGTTTATCGGTCTCAACACCCATGGCGGCGTGATTTTCGCCTACCTCGGCGGTATCGCACTGCATGTGTGGACGATTAAAGGCTATTTCGAAACTATCGACGGTTCGCTGGAAGAAGCGGCCGCGCTGGATGGCGCAACGCCGTGGCAGGCTTTCCGCCTGGTGCTGTTGCCGCTCTCGGTACCGATTCTGGCGGTCGTGTTTATTCTGTCGTTCATTGCCGCCATTACTGAAGTCCCGGTCGCATCACTGCTGCTGCGTGATGTGAACAGCTACACCCTTGCGGTAGGTATGCAGCAGTACCTCAATCCACAGAACTACTTGTGGGGCGACTTTGCCGCCGCAGCTGTACTTTCCGCCATTCCGATCACGCTGGTATTCCTGTTGGCGCAGCGCTGGCTGGTCAACGGCCTGACCGCGGGTGGTGTGAAAGGCTAAGTTTCATCAAAGTAGTTGTGTTACCCCGCCCGGCAACGGGCAATGCCACTGCAACCCTCAACTTATGTTATCCCAACCTGTGACTGTTATTCGGCGCTCTACGGAGCGCCCTTTTTTTATGTTATTTTGCATTGCCGTTATGATTATTTCCTTTCGTGCTCTCCATCACTGCAATTAAATTCTCCACCTGACTGGTAACATATTAAACAGAGCTAAGATCACAGAAAAGACAAAACGTAATTGCAATGTAAAAAATGATAATTGTCTTCCCTGCCTGTTAAATCCACCATCTCCAATACTGATAAAAAGAGCTGTATCGTCTAAGGCAGGTCTGAATGAATACCCAATATAATTCCAGCTATATATTTTCGATTACGCTAGTTGCTACATTAGGAGGTCTATTATTTGGTTATGACACTGCGGTCATATCCGGTACGGTAGAGTCCTTAAATACCGTGTTTGTTGCCCCACAACACTTAAGTGAATCCGCCGCTAACTCGCTGCTGGGTTTCTGCGTTGCCAGTGCGCTGATTGGCTGCATCATCGGCGGTGCGCTGGGCGGGTATTGCAGTAACCGCTTTGGTCGCCGGGATTCGCTGAAAATCGCTGCGCTGTTATTTTTTATTTCCGGCATCGGTTCCGCATGGCCAGAATTAGGTTTTACCACCATTAACCCCGATAATGCTGTGCCTGTATATTTAGCAGGATACGTTCCCGAATTCGTTATTTATCGCATCATCGGTGGTATTGGCGTAGGTTTAGCTTCCATGCTTTCACCTATGTATATTGCTGAGCTGGCTCCGGCACATATTCGTGGAAAACTGGTTTCTTTTAACCAATTCGCGATTATTTTTGGCCAATTACTGGTGTACTGCGTTAACTATTTTATTGCCCGTTCTGGTGATGCCAACTGGCTGAATACCGATGGCTGGCGATATATGTTTGCCTCCGAAAGTATCCCCGCCCTGCTGTTTTTACTGCTGCTGTATACCGTACCAGAAAGCCCACGTTGGCTGATGGCGCGCGGCAGACATGAACAGGCAGAAGGTATTCTGCGCAAGATTATGGGTAGCACACTCGCCACTCAGGCAATGCAAGAGATCAATCAGTCACTTGAGCATGGCCGCAAAACCGGTGGTCGTCTGTTGATGTTTGGTGCAGGCGTGATCGTCATCGGCGTGATGTTATCCATCTTCCAGCAGTTTGTCGGTATTAACGTCGTGCTGTACTACGCGCCAGAAGTCTTCAAAACGCTTGGAGCCAGCACCGATGTGGCGCTATTGCAGACCATTATTGTCGGTGTAATCAACCTGAGTTTCACCGTGCTGGCGATCATGACGGTGGACAAGTTTGGTCGCAAACCGCTGCAGATCATTGGCGCATTCGGCATGGCAATTGGGATGTTCAGTCTCGGTACCGCGTTTTATACCCAGGCTTCCGGCCTGGTGGCGCTGCTGTCGATGCTGTTTTATGTTGCGGCATTCGCCATGTCCTGGGGACCGGTGTGTTGGGTGTTGCTGGCAGAAATCTTCCCCAATGCGATTCGCGGTAAAGCACTCGCCATTGCGGTCGCAGCCCAGTGGCTGGCGAACTACTTCGTCTCCTGGACCTTCCCGATGATGGACAAAAACTCCTGGCTGGTTTCCCATTTCCACAACGGTTTCTCCTACTGGATTTACGGTTGTATGGGCATTCTGGCGGCGCTGTTCATGTGGAAGTTCGTACCGGAAACCAAAGGCAAAACACTGGAAGAACTTGAAGAACTGTGGGAACCCGCCGCAGAGAAAGCCAAGCCCGTCTCTGCACAATAAGCCTGACCTGCAACACGCCGCCCCAACGGCGTGTTGTTTTGTTACTCTCGCTTCAACCGCTTCGAGTTGCACAGCCACAGGGTGATCACCAGCAGCAGGATCGCCGCAGAATAGATCAGCACATCCATGGGGGCTTTATGATCGACAATGATCAACCGCACAATCGCCGTGATCCCGATATAGACAAAGTAGCGCAGCGGAAAGTGAAACCCTGACTGAAAATACTTCACAATCAGCGCGATAAATTCAAAGTACAGAAAGTAAACCACCAGTCCTTCCACCAGCTCATATTTGCTGGTTTGTTCCGGCGCGAACAGCACATCGGCCAGATGCAGCGTTTCTTTCCCGAGGAATACGACCAGGATCAGGCCCAGACTCAGCAGCCCCAGATTCAACACGGTCTGCAAGATGGTGGAGATAAACTCCACGCGCGGACGAGATAGCGACGTCATAACAGCACCTCTTACTCAGTGGCGAAGTTCCTGTATAACGCAAAAATGTGACAGAGATCTACATTTTTTGTTTAGATTTTGTTCGCACAATGGTTCTTGCCGGATGGCGGCTTTGCCTTATCCGGCCTACCGTAGGCCCGGTAAGCGTAGCGCCACCGGGCGATCAACATGCACATCAACGGAAGTTCTCGCTCCTGTCACTGGTCATATCGTACAAACCAAACTTACGTCCAAGCTGCTGACCACCATCACGCGTTAACGGTGTCCAGCCTATCGCCGCACGACTGCGGGTCGGGCCAGACGAGAACAGATCCAGTGGCACGGAAACGTATACCCCTTTGGTAAAATCACCCTCTCCGTACTCATCCGGCGAGGCGTTGGTGATGGTCGCATAGCCGCCCACTACTACGCCGCTGTCAAAGCGTTTCGCCACTTCCAGCGTTCCGCCCTTATCCCCCGCCAGATACTGACCCACGCTGGCTTTCACCAGTACATCCTGGGCAAACGACGGATTCCAGTAAGCCGTCAAATGCCCGGTCTTCACGCTGTAGTCGGTGAATTTCATCATGTCCTGCGCGCTACGCCAGTCACGCTGTTTCACGTAGTTGGCATCAACACCAAACGCCCAGTTGCTGTCCAGTGGACGATACAGCACTTCCGCCCCCGCTCCGCCGTACATGGTTTCCAGATAGCCACCGTAAACCTGCCCGTAGAACCCGTTTCCGAGTGACTGGAAGTAGTTGGCCTGCAGGTTATTCACGTAGACATCGTTTTGCACATACTCGCGCACATGTGTACGCACTCGTGGTAAATGCGAATCCTGCGGCGGGTTGGTGTAGTTAAATTTGTCATAGTTATTGGCGAGGTTGGCGAACAAACTCCCGGTGGTCAGCAGGTGATCGGTAACCCACCAATCCGCCGTTCCCATCACGCCCAACTGATACATATAGAAGTTTTCCGGGCCGCCCACCGACTGGTTAAGCACCGGATCAATGTGGAAATCGAAGCGTGACTTATCGATATACCAACCCTGCTCGGTCGTTTTCGGCACCACGGGCTCAACGCGTTTTTGCGCCAGCTGGGTTTCATGGCCCAACGGTTCGCCTTCCAGATGGCGCTTGAGGCTGGAAACCTCCGTTTCGGTCGTCACCTGCGGTAAGTTCAGGCGGTTTTCCGTAATGCGGATCGTGCGGATCCCGTCGGGGAGATCGTTCATCACGATCCGGTTGGCGCGTTCGATCCCTTCCCGCGAATCACGGTATTTCACCTGTTCTCCGGTCACATATAGCGTATCGCCCTGCACCTGAATTTTAGGGTCTGCCAGCCCAGCATTATACTTCAGCAGCGTTAGCTGATTCGCCACCACCGAATGTTGCAGGATGGCATCCTGGGGCTGGGGCTGATATTTCGGGCGGGCGTTGTCGTTATAGTTTGGCCGCAGATCGTTGAAGTTAGTCCGCAGCGTGACCCCAAACATAAAGGTGTTCCCGCGCTCATAGCTGAGGTTAACGTCGGCCCAATCGGTGACGCGATAAATAGCGCCGACGTTAAACTTGCTCTTCTGATCCAGCTTGCCCGCAAAATCCTGCTGGTAATTGTTTCCCTCATATTCCAGTTTCAGACGCAACGGCTGCCAGGGCGTCTGATACTCGACGCCACCAAACAGCGATGCCGGGCCGTGGAACATCTGGCTGCCGTCAATAGAACCGGCCTGCTTGTAGCTGTTATCGCGATAGCAGAATTTATCGCTGTATGAGCAAAACGGATTGCTGACGTTGCCGCTGGTCCCAAGGTATCCCCAGCCGAGGCCAAGCGAGAAATCAAACGGCCCCCAGGCTTTATTCGCCACAATATACTCCGCATCGAACAGGCCCGTTCCGCCAATATCTCGCGCACCAACAGCCACCTCTGGCACCCAGTAGCTCTCTTCCCACAGCCGCAGTTTGAGATCAAAAGCTTTATCCTTGTAAGTCTGATCGCCAGAAAACGACTCCACGCTACTGTATTGTTTGGTACGCACATCGGTGTAGCGCAGCGTGGTTTCCAGCCACGGGAAGATCTGCACCGACGCAGAGTAGTAGCGGTACTGATCGTTATCGCGGTAGTTGAGGCTCATTTCGCCCTCGCGCGCCATGCGTGCGGTTGGGGTTTGCAGCAGCCCCACGCCGCCAAAATCGGACTGCGATGGTCCAATGGGCGCGGGCCAGGTTTCACCATGGCAGGCAACGCTTACGCCCAGCGCCAACAGGCTGAGCAGATAAGTTTTTCTCATTATTCAGGGGTCCGCTGAGTCAGGGTGCGAAGAACATCGGCATTGATTTCATCCGGGGTGCTGCTCCAGACAGCATCAGAGAGTCCGACAAAAATGATGCTGCCGGGCATCGGCTCAACGTGGCGTTTGTTCCAGTAAGCCACCGGTACTTTTTGCGTGCGTCCGTCGGGATAGATGACCCAGTCGTAGCTACTATCCGCACCGCTGAGCCGACTTTGCCCATCGAGATAGCTGGCAATATCACGCCCGGGCATAAACGGTTGTTTACCCGGACGGCTTAGCAGGCCAAACAGCGTGACATCGGTTGGCTGTGGACCGACCCATAGCGTGTAATTGCCCTGCAACGGCGGGTTGCCTCGTTCGCTGACGCGCACAACATCCGGGTCGAGGTTAATCTTCTGTCTGCCAGTCAGCTTCAGCGCCTGAATTTGCTGGCGTAATGCGTTGATAGCGGCAGCATCGTCACCGCTTTCTTCAGCGCCCAGCGTCGCCAGGCGAGCCAGTAACGCCTGCTGCTGACGTTCCGCCTCCGTCGTCGCCCGCTCTTCGCTGATAACCGCGCCGGGCCACCAGCTATTACTCAACCGCGGCTGTCCCACCAGATCGAGCAGATGTTCGGCCCCGGTCAGCGTTTTCGGCTCTGCGCTGGCGGAGGTAAAGACCTTAACGCTGCCCGCAGCAAAAACAGACGCTGCGCTCAGACTCAACAGCAGCGCCATAACGGCTCGTTTGATCATGATTTTGCCGCCTTAATCAGCGTGGTTTTCACCGGGAAGAAATGTGCGCCCAGATACTGCTCTGACTTACGGATTTGCCCTTCACTGTCGATCCAGTAGCGGTTATGCCAGCGCGCCCGATCGGTCGTCACTTCTTCGCCCAGCACCCGAACCGCAGTCTGTTCGCTGCCCACGCTGATGCTGTCAGGGCCATCCCATTTGAAAACCGAGCGGGCAGTGGCGTAGCGGACCTGTTGATGCTCAGTCCAGCCCATCGTGCGGGTCCACGTTGCGCCATCGACTATCTGATTGGGCTTGATCAGTGGATCAGCCGCCAGATTGTTCACCTCGATCAGGTTGTCGCCACCGAGTTGCGTTTTCACCAGTCGCCCATGCTGCGTCACAAGAATGGTCCGATCCTGAGTCACCCATTTCTGCTGCCCGTTTTCGGTAAAAGCGAGCACGACAAACAGTTGGGGACCGCCGTTGAGCTGCATATACTGGCTGGCGTAGGGCATGTTGTGGATTTCATCGTCCGTCATCTGTACGCCAGGTGACCCAAACACACTCTCCCACAGCGAATGACCCAGCCCTTCGGTGGTGGCTGAACACGCTTGTAATAACAGGCAAACCAATATCAGCGCTGGTCGCTTCACGACGTTTCTCCGCATTATTGCCGGGTGGCGCGACGCTTACCCGGCCTACAAATCCCACTGACCTTTGGCAATCCAAAATAACCACACCGAAGTGTGGTTATGGTTAAACGTACCGGTATTACTGGGTACTGGTGGTTGTGGTGGTTGTGGTTCCGGTATTAGAACCATCGCCGCCACCGGTCGCCGCCAGGGCAACCCCCACCGCAGAACTTACGGTGCTCACGCTGGCTGCGGAGGAACTTCCTGCCGAAACCGACGCCGCTGCCGACCCTGCTGCCTCACCCACCTGAACGGGGGCGGCATAGACAGAAGTCGCCGCAAGCGCAGATATAGCCCACAGGCCATACAGAACTTTTTTCATCACAAATTCCCTTCATTGTATGAATGGAGATTTACCCAAACGAATTTCGGGCGAGATCGAGTATACACAAGCGAAAGAGTGCAAATTACGCCACGGGGGAATTTAGGATAATTAGCCAGCAAGAGAGAAAATAATTGACTGTCGATAATAAAATTAAATTAATCAATTAGTTAAAATATATAAATAAAAAACACAACACCCGGAAAATCTGAAAATATCAGAAACAGGATAACGTTGAATGAATTATTTTAGGATTAAGCTCAATTAAGAAATGAAGAAAAGGTGTAGATATCCTGGAGTAATCTTATAAAAAAGCCGATATTAATATCGGCTTTTTTTATTTCATTAATGCCGGATGGCGGCGAAACGCCTTATCCGGCCTACAAGTGTGCGCCTGTAGGCCTGATTAGCGCAGCGCCATCAGGCACGCCAGGACTTATAACGGTTAATCAAACCGTTGGTCGAGCAATCATGGCTGGTGATTTCTTTATCATCATTCAGTTCCGGCAGAATGCGGTTTGCCAGCTGTTTGCCCAGCTCAACGCCCCACTGGTCAAAGGTGAAGATGTTCAGGATAGCGCCCTGAGTGAAGATTTTATGTTCGTACAGTGCAATCAGCGCACCCAGACTGAACGGCGTGATTTCACGCAGCAGGATGGAGTTGGTCGGGCGGTTGCCTTCAAACACTTTGAACGGCACAACGTGGTCCAGCGTTGCCGGATCTTTACCCTGGTCGCGGTATTCCTGCTCAACGACTTCACGAGATTTACCAAAAGCCAGCGCTTCGGTTTGCGCGAAGAAGTTAGACAGCAGTTTCGGATGGTGATCTGACAGCGGGTTATGGGTGATTGCCGGCGCGATGAAATCGCACGGAACCATTTTGGTGCCCTGGTGGATCAACTGATAGAACGCATGCTGGCCGTTAGTACCCGGCTCACCCCAGATGATTGGGCCAGTCTGGTAGTCTACAGCATTGCCGTTACGGTCAACGTATTTACCGTTGGATTCCATATTGCCCTGCTGGAAGTAGGCCGCGAAACGGTGCATATACTGGTCGTACGGCAGAATCGCTTCGGTTTCGGCACCGAAGAAGTTGTTGTACCAGATACCGATCAGCGCCAGCAGCACCGGCAGGTTTTTCTCAGCCGGCGTGGTGGAGAAGTGTTTGTCCATCGCGTGCGCGCCGGAGAGCAACTCAACGAAGTTGTCGAAGCCCACGGACAGAATGATGGACAGGCCAATGGCAGACCACAGGGAGTAACGACCGCCAACCCAGTCCCAGAACTCAAACATATTGGCGGTATCAATACCAAACTCGCCAACCGCTTTACCGTTAGTGGAGAGCGCAGCGAAGTGTTTGGCAACGTGCTTGTTGTCGCCTGCGGTCGCCAGGAACCAGTCGCGCGCGCTGTGGGCGTTGGTCATGGTTTCCTGGGTGGTGAAGGTTTTGGAAGCGACCAGGAACAGCGTGGTTTCCGGGTTCACTTTCTTCAGCACTTCGGCAATGTGCGTACCATCGACGTTAGACACAAAGTGCATGTTCAGGTGATTTTTGTATGGACGCAGCGCTTCGGTCACCATGAACGGGCCGAGGTCAGAACCGCCGATACCGATGTTCACCACATCTGTGATCGCTTTGCCGGTGTAGCCTTTCCAGCTTCCGGAGATGATCGCTTCAGAGAAGGATTTCATCTTCTCCAGCACTGCGTTCACTTCCGGCATGACATCTTTGCCGTCAACGATGATAGGCGTATTGCTACGGTTGCGCAGCGCCACGTGCAGCACGGCACGGTCTTCAGTGCGGTTGATTTTCTCACCGGAGAACATGGACTTGATGGCACCCGCCAAATCGGTTTCTTTCGCCAGATCCTGCAGTTTAGCCAGCGTCTCCTCAGTGATGCGGTTTTTGGAAAAATCCACCAGCATCAGATCGTCAAACGTCGCGGAAAACTTAGTGAAACGATCGCTATCTTTCGCGAACAGATCCGCGATAGTAACGTCTTTCATTTCTTCAAAGTGTTTTTGTAGTGCCTGCCAGGCTGAGGTCTGCGTTGGATTGATGTTTTTCATTAGCAATACTCTTCTGATTTTGAGAATTGTGACTGAGATCGATTGTAACGCCAGTCACAGAAAAGTGTGATTGTTTTAATGCCATTGCCAGGGCATCCGCCAAACGTGGCTAAAAAGTATAGCGGTTATCAGCGTTGTTATTAGTACCGTTACTCAACGCAGTTGCAGCATGAAAAATCCGCATAATCCCAGCGTTGACAGTGCAAGCTACACATTTTATTTATAAATACGGTATTTGCATTTGCGCCTGCACCGGTTTCCGTTCTGCCTTATGTGCCATGGTCGCTCTATTCATTCCCTGACACGAGGTAGTTATGACTGATGTAGTTGTCTCCAAGTTTGGTGGTACCAGCGTGGCGGATTTTGACGCCATGAATCGCAGCGCGGATGTCGTACTTTCCGATACTAACGTCCGCTTAGTGGTGCTTTCCGCTTCTGCAGGCATTACCAATCTGCTGGTTGCACTGGCAGAAGGTCTGGAGCCGACTGAGCGCTTCGAGAAACTCGACGCCATTCGTCAAATTCAGTTCAATATTCTGGAACGCCTGCGTTATCCGAACGTGATCCGCGAAGAAATTGAGCGTCTGCTGGAAAACATCACTACGCTGGCTGAAGCGGCGTCACTGGCGACCTCAACCGCGCTGACGGATGAACTGGTCAGCCACGGTGAACTGATGTCTACCCTGCTGTTTGTTGAGATCCTGCGCGAGCGTAACGTTCAGGCCCAATGGTTTGACGTACGCAAAGTGATGCGCACCAACGATCGCTTTGGTCGTGCTGAGCCAGATGTGGCGGCGCTGGCCGAACTGGCAGCCATCCAGCTTGCCCCGCGACTGAGCGAAGGTCTGGTCATTACTCAGGGCTTTATCGGTAGCGAAAGCAAAGGCCGCACCACCACACTCGGACGCGGCGGCAGCGATTATACGGCCGCCCTGCTGGCCGAAGCGCTGCACGCAACGCGCGTCGATATCTGGACCGATGTTCCTGGCATTTACACCACCGATCCGCGCGTTGTTCCCGCAGCGCAGCGTATCGATGAGATTGCCTTCGAGGAGGCCGCGGAAATGGCAACCTTCGGTGCGAAAGTCCTGCACCCGGCAACCCTGTTACCTGCCGTACGTAGCGATATTCCGGTGTTTGTGGGCTCCAGCAAAGATCCAAAAGCAGGCGGTACGCTGGTATGCAATAAAACCGTGAATCCACCGCTGTTCCGGGCGCTGGCACTGCGCCGTAAGCAAACGCTGCTAACGCTGCATAGCCTGAATATGCTGCACTCTCGCGGCTTTTTAGCAGAAGTGTTCGGCATCCTGGCGCGCCACAATATCTCGGTAGATTTGATTACCACATCCGAAGTCAGCGTGGCGCTGACGCTGGATACTACAGGCTCCACCTCCACCGGCGATACACTGTTAACACAGTCTCTGCTGATGGAACTGTCTGCCCTGTGTCGGGTTGAAGTGGAAGAAGGCCTGGCGCTGGTGGCACTGATTGGCAACGACCTGTCCAAAGCCTGTGGCGTGGGTAAAGAGGTGTTCGGCGTACTGGAACCGTTCAACATCCGCATGATTTGCTACGGCGCATCCAGCCACAACCTGTGCTTCCTGGTGCCGGGCACCGAAGCCGAGTTGGTCGTCCAGAAACTGCACCATAATTTGTTTGAATAATATTCCATCACGCGATAAACAATAACTATAGCCGGGCTCGATCCCGGCTTTTTTATAACAACACAACACATTTCAATCGCAAGGAATATAACATGCTCGCTACTCTCACGCGGCTGTTCCCGTTATGGGCGCTGCTGCTCTCTGTTATTGCGTATTACACGCCCTCCACCTTTACGCCCGTCGGACCATTCGTGCCATCATTACTGATGCTGATCATGTTCGGCATGGGCGTTCACCTGAAGGTGGATGACTTTAAACGCGTACTCTCACGTCCCGCACCGGTCGCGGCAGGTATTTTCCTGCACTATCTGGTGATGCCGCTCGCCGCATGGATTTTAGCGCTGGCATTTAATATGCCGCCGGAACTGTCCGCAGGGATGGTGCTGGTCGGGAGCGTCGCCAGCGGAACGGCATCAAACGTTATGATCTATCTGGCGAAAGGCGATGTGGCGCTCTCTGTGACTATTTCATCGGTTTCAACATTGGTCGGCGTTGTCGCCACCCCGCTGCTGACACGGCTGTATGTCGATGCGCATATCCAGGTAGATGTGATGGGTATGTTGCTGAGTATCCTGCAGATCGTGGTCATTCCGATTGCGTTGGGATTGGTCATTCACCATCTGTTCCCACGCGTCGTAAAAGCCGTGGAGCCGTATCTGCCCGCATTTTCTATGGTGTGCATTCTGGCAATCATCAGCGCCGTCGTGGCAGGTTCCGCCGCGCACATTGCCTCCGTCGGTTTTGTGGTGATTATCGCCGTGATCCTGCATAACACCATTGGCCTGCTTGGCGGCTACTGGGGCGGAAAACTGTTTGGTTTCGACGAGTCAACCTGCCGTACGTTGGCAATCGAAGTGGGCATGCAGAATTCAGGACTTGCCGCTGCACTGGGCAAAATCTACTTTGGCCCGCTCGCTGCCCTGCCTGGTGCGTTGTTCTCCGTCTGGCACAACCTTTCCGGTTCGCTGCTGGCAGGCTACTGGTCCGGCAAGCCGATTGAAGAGAAACCACACGCAGTAAAACAACACTAATCTTCATAAATGGAGGAGGCATCCTCCATTTCTCCCTACCCTCATTTGAACCCCATCACAAAACAACAAATATCAACACAAAACAAAATAATTGATTAATTGTTATATTTCAATTAAATATATAAATAAACCTGTTTTAACCTCAAATTTAATCATTTTAATAATGTTGATTTAGTTTGTTTTAATTGGGAATATGATTTCACTACAACACAGATAAACCCTTACCCTATCTTCGAGGCCGCTATGAAAAAAATTGCGATTATTGGAAGCAGTGGAGGCAACCTCTACAACCTGGGTGGTGCTGAACCAGAAAAGCTACTCCAAGAAATTTACCAGCAGTGCGAAGCCGCAGGAGTTGAAGTTGCCGCTGTGCAGTTCATTGCGGCAGAAGCCTCAATGGACGTAGCCAAAGCTCACACGCCAGCGTCGGTATTTGCACTAACCACAGAAAACCAACAAAAACCACAAAGGATATTTCAGGGCAAACTTTCAGAAGTGAACGACTCGGTAGTTGAGAGCGATTTCAGGATTGCCGAAATGATCCGTAACGGTGAGATCGATGGGATCATCGTGATGAGCGCCGATCCGGTGAAGGCCAATCAGGCTGTCTTTGCCGCAGCTGTTGAAATGAAAACACCGATTGTTGGCACCGGCGGGACCTCAATGGCGCTGGTCGCGGCAAAGGGGGCAAATGTCGTCGCAACATCGGGCACGACGGGTACCACCAGTCGAACCCGCGCAGTTTCCTTCATCGCATCACTGTGTAAGCACTGGGGTGTTAAATACAAACCACAGTTGGGCAGTGCATCTCCTTCACAGGGCGGTTCTGGAAAAAGTCTGCTTAAGCGCTTCAATATTCGCAGCATAATGATCCCTGCGCTGCCGGGCTTTATCGCCATGGCAATCGTGCTCGCACTCAGTCACATCCCTGGCCTGGAAAAACTCAACGATATCTTTGAAATTCTGCTGAAGGGCCTGCCGGTTTTAGTTGCGGTTCTCGCAGCAAAACAAATTTCGGAACTGGATGAAGTCTCAATTGTTGCCGGGGTGGTCGCCGGGGTTCTTTCCGTCGAAGGCGGTCTGATTGGCGGGATCATCGGTGGTTTGATGGCCGGGATTTTCGTTCGTTGGCTGTTTGAACTATGCCTGAATTGGCGCTTCCCGATGACCACCGTCAACATTGTTGCGGGTGGGATCTCAGGCCTGGCCGCTGGGTTAATCATGCACTATCTGCTGAGTCCGCTGGCGCTGTCAGCAGGTAATTACATCAAACTGGCTATCGAAAGCACGCTGGCCTTCAGCCCTATCCTTGCCGGCCTGCTGGCTGGGTTGGTTATCTGGCCAGCTATTCTGGGGGGCGTCTATCACGCGGTCATTCTGCCGCTGGTGCTCCTGGAAATGGAAAAATCCGGTGTCAGCTTCCTCGGCGCTGTCGATATGGTAGGCCTGGTGATGGTTGCTGCAGGAATCAACCTGGCTAACGTCATCGCACCACGAGAAAAAAGCGAAGCTGCCGTCGCGACACCCGGCCTGCTTATCAACCTCGGCTTTGGGACCTTCGTTGAATCGGCCTATCCGTTCATGTTTGCCAACAAAATTGTCTTTGGTTCAGCAATCGTTTGGGCCGGTCTGGGCGGCATGATGCTGGGTTTCTTTAACGTTAAAGGCGTGGCTTATGTCCCCGCATTTGCCTCTCCGTTCTTATCCAGCAATGCGCTGCAAATGGCGATTGTGATGGTTACCGTCATGGGCCTGACCTGTATTTCCACCATTATTGCCAACCGTTTTAAGGCTGTCGCACAGAAAGAATCTACCGCGTCGGCCCATTAATTAATGCACCAACACCAGAGGTACACCATGTTTAAAGGCGATATGAATAAAAAACGCGCTAAAGCGTTACAGAAAGTGAAAGATGCCATCACGCTGCACGGCGGGCAAACCATCCTCAGCACAGGGATAACCGGCGACGATGCGCGCCTGGCGAAAGCAGTATGTGAGGCGGGCGTTAAGCTGCTTGAACCGAACCATCCCGCACTGGCGCTGGCGCGTGGGCATAAAGGGGTGAGCAATATGCACGCGGCGGAACAAATCCGCCACGAAATCACCAACAGCCAGATGGCCGAAGCAGTACATGGCGTGCGTAATGTGGTTCCTGACGATATCTTCATTACCGTCGGTATCGCAGGTGGCTTTACCGAAACGTTACCGGTCCCGCTCACCGAAACCGAGATACTGGAGATTGCCCGTGCGGGTGCCGATGGCTTACACACCCACAAATCCGACTGGGACGATCTGCAGGACATCGTTAATCTCGCCCATCAGTATGGCCTGACCGTTGATGCTTATATTGGGCATCCGGATGACCTGCATACCTTTGGTATTCCTGCGCGCACGCCGGAAGAGGTCGCCAGCGTAGCAAAACGGATGCAGGAGATTGGCGTCGACATGATTGGTCTGATGACCGGCATGAGTTACGAAGGCGTAGCCGCGGGCGATATTCCGCAGGCCATCAAAGATCGCCTGAGGGCGTTAGTTGGCGCAGTGGACGTACCGACGCTGGCAGAAGGCGGGATTAACCTCGCCAATGCCAAAGCGTTTAAGGATACCGGGGTCAATATTCTGGTCGTCGGTACGGCAATCGACAATATGGTCTGCAGCGCCGCCAAAGAGGCTGTCACACCGTTTATTACGCATTGATATTAAGGGAAAAGCAGCATGTTACTGGTCACCGATCTGGATGGAACACTACTGACTTCGCAAAAGACAATCAGTCCACGCACACGTCAGGCACTCATCGAATTCCACCAGCGCGGTGGCCTGCTGGCCGCCTGTTCCGCCAGACCGGTCTCCTCTATGATGCGCCTGCTACAGCAGCAGCAGGTTAATACACTGTTTGGCTGGTGCGCAGGCTTCAACGGAGGTCAGATCCTCGAGATGGCGCAGCAGCGCAATATTCATACTGCAGCGCTCTCTTGTATGAATCTTCGGGATATTGACCGGCATATTTCGCTTTCCTTCTGTCCTCATCACTTTTTTAGCGCCGATGCTATTTATCATCGTTACGACCAACAGGTAGCGCCATGGACAACGTATGAAGCCCGTTTATTTGAATTACCCCTTATTTTTGCAGCGCCTGGAAATATTTTAAACCGGCAAGATATTTATAAAATCACGCTCGTTACCGATCAGTTAAAAATAAATGCACTGTGTACAGAAGCGAATAATAAATTGCCTTATGGCTATACGGCGACTATCACTGGGGAGAATTACATTGATATCCAACGTAGCGAAATAAATAAAGGTTATGCGGTGAACATGTTAATGCAACAGCTCAATATAACAGCCGAGAAAGTTGCGGCGATTGGCGACCAGCAAAACGATATCAGTATGCTTTCTGCTGCCGGCATTGGTATTGCAATGGGGAATGCGCCTGAGGCAGTAAAACGACAAGCCAGCTATGTAACGGCCTCTAATGACGATGAGGGTATTGTCTGTGCGTTGGAGTGGTTGCGTTGCTCTGCACATCCAGTTACCATGCGCCAAAGCACGACGTTGGCGGAAAATAATGAACCCGATTAAAAGAAGAAAACATATCCTCGATGAATTAAATAAATTCGGTGAAGTGACGGTTATCAAATTATCGGAAATGCTAAACGTCACATCAGAGACCATTCGCCGCGATCTCTCCATTCTGGAGTCTGAAGGGCAAATTACCAAGATTCACGGCGGCGCCGTCAAAAAGCAGGTTGTTCAGGAAGATGAATTTGGCGCGCGGATTGATATACACCGCGAAGAAAAAATGGCAATTGGTAAACTTGCCGCCGGGATGGTCAGCGAGCACGATACTCTATTCATTGATTCCTGCACAACCAATCTTATTCTGGCCGAACAATTACCTCCTCTGGCCTATTCCGTTATTACCAATTCAGCCTTAATTGCCGATAAAATCAAAGAACATAATCTTAAAGCGCGGGTTTATGTATTAGGTGGTGAATATGACTACCATTTCCGCGCCAATCTCGGCGTCTCCGTTTGTCAGCAAATAAACACCATTCACGCAGATATCTGCTTCATCGGCGCGGGTGGCATTTCGCCTCAACATGGTGTGCTGGTGAAAAGCTTTGACGAAGCGTATGTTGCCAAATCAATGATTGCTATGAGTAAAAAGTCGGTAATTCTTGCCGACCATACAAAATTTGGCCAGGACGGTGTGATGTGTATCGCTACGTTAAAAGAGATCGATAACATCATCACAGATAAGCGATTCAGAACAACGGGCTATACACAGCAGGACTTCGCCGGAAAATTACGTATTGCTGAATAATACAATGCATGACGCTATCAGCAGGTTCCGGATTACCGTACACTGAGGATATCGGCTAACAGAGGGCACCCTTATGGCACTCCCCCGCATTACCCAAAAAGAGATGACCGAACGCGAACAGCGTGAACTGAAAACGCTGCTCGACCGTGCACGCATTGCGCATGGTCGGCTGCTGACCAACGCTGAGACCAACAGCATCAAGAAAGAGTACATCGATAAACTGATGGTTTTGCGCGAAGCAGAGGCAAAAAAAGCCCGCCAGTTGAAGAAAAAGCAGGCTTATAAACCGGATGCGGAAGCATCGTTTTCCTGGTCAGCGAATACGCCGACGCGCGGCAGACGTTAACGCCCTTTCTTCTTACGCCCCGGCGAGGTAAAACGCTTACCGTTTGCCGCCGGGCGCGATTTCTCTTTCTCCGCGGCTTTTTCGATTTTCACCACCGGGCGCTTAATGCCTGCGGTTTTTGGCTTCGCTTTGGCCTTCGGTTTGGCTTCTGAGGACGAGTTCTCAATCAGCTTGAACAGACCGATCAGTTCGTCATCCGTCAGATCGCGCCATTCACCCAGCGGCAGGCCTGACAGACCAACGTTCATGATACGCGTACGCTCAAGCTTAGTAACTTCATAACCAAAGTGCTCGCACATACGACGGATTTGACGGTTCAGCCCCTGAATCAGCGTGATGCGAAACACAAACGGCGCTTCTTTCTTCACCTTACATTTTTTGGTGACGGTGCCGAGGATTGGCACACCGGCCCCCATCCCACGGATAAAGTCATCAGTGACTGGTTTATCAACCGTCACCAGATACTCTTTTTCGTGATCGTTACCGGCGCGCAGGATTTTATTCACCAGATCGCCGTGGTTGGTCAGGAAGATTAAGCCCTGAGAGTCTTTGTCCAGACGGCCAATTGGGAACACGCGTTTACTGTGGTTAACAAAATCAACAATGTTGTCGCGTTCGCTGTCTTCGGTGGTGCTGACAATCCCTACCGGCTTGTTCAGCGCGATAAAAACCAGATCTTCCGCTTCACGCGGCTCAATCAACCGACCATTTACTTTTACGACGTCGCCAGGCATCACCTGATCGCCAATGGTGGCGCGTTTGCCATTCAGGAAGACATTCCCTTGTTCGATAAAGCGATCTGCCTCGCGACGCGAGCAGATTCCGCTTTCACTGATGTATTTATTTAATCGGATGGATGAGTCGGGCAGCATAATTTCTCCTGTATACACGTCATCCTTCAGGCTGTCTCTGCGTTGGCTGCCCTCACTCACCCAGGTCACATAGCACTCTATGCTCCCAGGGATTCGCTCCCTTGCCGCCTTGATACAACTTGAAGGACTTTGTGTATTAAAAGCGAAATATACCCTACCTTGCGGGCGATAAAAAATAATCGTGTTCTCACGCCCGGGCGCTATTTGTGATCCGCCACACCTTTCGACACAAAAGTGTCCGCAACCCATGCCTGCAATTTTGTTGCACGAAAATACACAGAATCAAGGCATTACATCAATAAGCACATATGTGCCGACAACGCGCTATCGGCACATCAAATGTGCAACACAAACTGCCGGTTCATGGCGCTGAAAGAAGAGAAAATTACTTTGAACTGGGCCATCGATGGGGTTATATCAGATCAAGAAGACAATGTAGTGATTTGCACAAATGTGCAGGAGCCCAAAGATGGCAACGGAAAACAGCGATGATATCCGCCTGATCGTAAAAATAGCCCAGCTCTATTACGAACAGGATATGACGCAAGCGCAAATCGCCCGCGAACTGGGAATTTATCGCACCACGATCAGCCGTCTGCTAAAACGTGGCCGCGAATCAGGCATCGTTACCATTGCCATTAATTACGACTTCAACGAGAACCTGTGGCTGGAACAGCAGCTAAAACAGAAATTTGGCCTGAAAGAAGCGGTGGTGGTCTCCTGCGACAGCGAACAGGAAGATGAACAACTTAATATGATGGGCGTACATGGCGCACAGTTGCTGGAACGCTTACTGGAACCTGGGGACATTATCGGGTTCTCATGGGGTCGCGCGGTTCGGGGACTGGTGGAAGGGTTATCTCCTGCCAGCCAGTCGCGCCAGCTGATCTGCGTGCCGATTATCGGCGGACCATCCGGCAAACTTGAAAGCCGCTACCACGTCAATACACTGACCTACGGCGCAGCGGCAAAGCTCAAAGGGGAATCACACCTGGCAGATTTCCCGGCACTGCTGGAAAACCCGCTGATCCGTAACGGGATCATGCAGTCACGACATTTTAAATCGATTTCCGCGTACTGGGATAATCTGGACATCGCGCTGGTCGGGATTGGATCTCCGGCGATACGTGATGGCGCCAACTGGCACGCTTTTTACGGCAGTGAAGAGAGTGATGACCTGCATACCCGCCAGGTCGCCGGAGACATTTGCTCGCGCTTTTACGATATCAACGGTGTAACCGTAGAAACCAATATGAGTGAAAAGACGCTCTCCATCGAAACCAATAAATTAAAACAGGCACGTTACTCCATTGGCATTGCAATGGGTGAAGAAAAATACAGTGGGATATTAGGCGCATTACGTGGGAATTATATTAACTGTTTAGTCACCAACAGCCATACCGCTGAATTATTGTTGAAGTAAATAAATTCTAATTGGTCCTGCCATAATTAATTTTATGTGGGATCCCCTTATCTGAGATCGGGAGTTAATTATGCAAACGTGGTTAAACTTGCAGGACAAAGTCATTATTGTTACCGGTGGTGCATCCGGAATTGGTCTGGCAATTGTCGAGGAGTTATTAGCGCAAGGCGCTAATGTGCAAATGGCAGATATTCATGGCGGAGAAGGTAAATACGATAGTCATGACGGGTATCATTTCTGGCCAACGGATATTTCCAGCGCCAAAGAGGTTAATCATACTGTCGCTGAAATTATCCAACGCTACGGACGTATTGATGGGCTGGTAAATAATGCTGGCGTTAATTTTCCGCGTCTTCTGGTCGATGAAAAAGCCCCCGCCGGACAATACGAACTCAACGAAGCCGCTTTTGAAAAAATGGTTAATATCAACCAGAAAGGTGTGTTCTTAATGTCGCAGGCAGCGGCACGCCAAATGGTAAAACAGCGTAACGGCGTGATTGTGAATGTCTCTTCCGAAAGCGGACTGGAAGGTTCTGAAGGTCAAAGCTGTTACTCCGCTACCAAAGCCGCATTGAATAGCTTTACCCGTTCCTGGTCGAAAGAGTTGGGCAAACACGGCATTCGTGTGGTGGGCATTGCACCTGGCATTCTGGAAAAAACCGGACTGCGCACCCCCGAGTATGAAGAAGCGCTGGCCTGGACCCGCAACATCACCGTCGAACAGCTGCGCGAAGGCTACACCAGGAACGCGATCCCGATTGGTCGCTCAGGGCGCTTAAGCGAAGTTGCTGATTTTGTTTGTTATCTTTTGTCTGAACGCGCCAGTTACATCACCGGAGTAACCACTAACATTGCGGGCGGGAAAACGCGCGGTTAAGGAGGTTTTATGGTCAATGCAATCTTCTGTGCTCACGGCAAACTGGCCTGCGCCATGCTGGAATCGGTACAGATGGTCTACGGTGATGCCAACGTTGAAGCCGTGGCATTTGTCCCCGGAGAGAACGCCAGCGACATTGTGGAAAAGCTGAAAAAGTTAGTAAGTATTCACACTGGCGGTGAATGGCTGATTGCCGTCGATTTGCAGTGTGGCAGTCCCTGGAATGCCGCCGCGACGCTGGCGATGCACAATCCGGCGATACGGGTCATCAGCGGGTTATCACTGCCGTTGGCGCTGGAACTGGTAGACAACCAAAGCAGTATGAATGTGGATGAACTGTGCGAACACCTGACGACCATTGCTCAACAAACCTGTGTCGTCTGGCAACATCTGGAAACGACCGAAGAGGATTTCTGATGAATATTACCCTTGCTCGTATTGATGACCGTCTGATCCACGGTCAGGTCACCACCGTCTGGTCGAAGGTGGCAAATGCCCAACGGATTATTATCTGCAATGACGACGTTTATAACGATGAAGTACGCCGCACATTATTACGTCAGGCCGCCCCGCCGGGAATGAAAGTGAACGTTGTTAATATCGAAAAGGCGGTCGCAGTTTACCATAATCCGCAATACCAGAACGAAACCGTTTTTTATCTATTTACCCGTCCACAGGATGCATTGGCAATGGTCAAGCAAGGCGTGAAAATCGCTACGTTAAATATTGGTGGTATGGCCTGGCGGCCTGGTAAAAAACAATTAACCAAAGCCGTTTCTTTAGATAACGACGACATTAATGCATTTCGTGAGTTAGATAAACTGGGTGTCACGCTGGATTTACGTGTCGTCGCATCCGATCCATCTATTAATATTCTCGAAAAAATAGAAGAACAATCGTTCGCTGAATAAATAAAAATGCCTGTGTACTTATGCTTTAACAGGCAGGGATGATCACATTCACAAGGTGACATATTATGGAAATAAGTACCCTACAAATTATCGCCATATTCCTATTTTCCTGTATTGCCGGAATGGGCAGCGTGCTGGATGAGTTCCAGACCCACCGTCCGCTCATTGCTTGTACCGTTATCGGCCTGATCCTCGGTGATTTAAAAACCGGGATTATGCTCGGCGGCACGCTGGAGTTAATCGCTCTTGGCTGGATGAACGTCGGCGCAGCGCAGTCTCCCGATTCGGCGCTCGCCAGTATTATCTCCGCCATTCTGGTCATCGTCGGTCAGCAAAGTATTGCGACCGGTATCGCTATCGCCCTGCCGGTCGCAGCGGCAGGCCAGGTACTGACGGTATTCGCCCGTACCATCACCGTGGTGTTCCAGCACGCAGCGGATAAAGCAGCCGAAGATGCCCGCTTTCGCACCATCGACATGCTGCACGTTTCCGCCCTCGGCGTACAGGCGCTGCGCGTTGCCATTCCTGCATTAATCGTCTCGCTGTTTGTCAGCGCCGATATGGTCAGCAATATGCTCAACGCCATCCCGGAATTCGTCACCCGCGGATTGCAGATTGCCGGTGGCTTTATCGTGGTGGTCGGCTACGCCATGGTGCTGCGCATGATGGGCGTGAAGTACCTGATGCCCTTCTTCTTCCTAGGGTTTATCGCCGGGGGTTATCTCGATTTGAGCCTGCTGGCTTTCGGTGGGGTTGGCGTGATTATCGCGCTGGTCTACATCCAGCTGAACCCACAGTGGCGTAAAGCCGAACCGCAGGCGCAACCCGCCTCTTCTCAAGCTCTCGATCAGCTTGATGACTAATGGAGCCAGCCATGGAACAGAAAAAACTGACCAAATCCGACCTGTTTAGCATATTTGTTCGCTCCAACCTGCAACAGGCGTCATTCAACTTTGAACGCATTCATGGGCTGGGCTTTTGCTACGACATGATCCCTGCCATTAAGCGCCTGTACCCACTGAAAGAGGAGCAGGTTGCGGCACTCAAACGCCACCTGGTGTTTTTCAACACTACGCCTGCCGTTTGCGGGCCGGTGATTGGCGTGACCGCCGCGATGGAAGAAGCTCGCGCCAACGGTGCGGAAATTGATGACGGGGCCATCAACGGCATCAAAGTTGGGCTGATGGGTCCACTGGCCGGTGTTGGCGACCCGTTGGTCTGGGGAACATTGCGCCCGATTACCGCCGCGCTCGGCGCATCGCTGGCGCTGTCCGGAAACATTCTCGGCCCACTATTGTTCTTCTTTATTTTCAATGCAGTACGTCTGGCAATGAAGTGGTACGGCTTACAGCTTGGCTTTCGTAAAGGGGTCAACATCGTCAGCGATATGGGCGGCAACCTGTTGCAGAAACTGACCGAAGGCGCATCGATACTAGGCCTGTTTGTCATGGGGGTGTTGGTCACCAAATGGACCAGCATCAACGTGCCGCTGGTGGTATCGCAAACGCCTGGCGCAGACGGCACCACCGTCACCATGACCGTGCAGAACATTCTCGACCAACTCTGCCCCGGCCTGCTGGCGCTGGGTCTGACGCTGCTGATGGTGCGACTGCTCAACAAGAAAATTAATCCGGTATGGCTGATCTTCGCCCTGTTTGCGCTGGGGATTATCGGCAACGCGCTGGGCTTTCTGTCCTGATTTTTTCGCTCCGGCGATGCCGGGGCAACTTCAACAAATAGTCCTCGAAAGAGGAAGAGGTGGTAACAATGCAAACAACAACAGCTTTACGTCTTTATGGTAAACGCGATCTGCGCCTGGAAACCTTCGATCTTCCTGAAATGCAGGACGATGAAATTCTGGCCTCAGTCGTGACCGACAGCCTGTGCCTTTCTTCCTGGAAAGAGGCTAACCAGGGCGAGAACCACAAAAAGGTGCCGGACGATGTGGCCACCAACCCGATCATCATCGGTCACGAGTTTTGCGGCGACATTATTGCCGTAGGCAAAAAATGGCAGCATAAGTTTCAGCCCGGCCAACGCTATGTCATTCAGGCTAACCTGCAACTGCCGGACCGCCCGGACTGCCCCGGCTACTCCTTCCCGTGGGTAGGCGGTGAAGCCACGCACGTCATCATTCCTGATGAAGTGATGGAGCAGGACTGCCTGTTGGCCTACGAAGGTGAAACCTATTTTGAAGGCTCGCTGGTTGAGCCGCTGTCCTGCGTGATTGGCGCATTCAACGCCAATTATCACCTACAGGAGGGCACTTATAACCACAAGATGGGCATTCGTCCGCAGGGGCGCACGTTAATTCTCGGCGGCACCGGGCCAATGGGACTACTGGCGATCGACTATGCACTGCATGGCCCGGTTAACCCGGCGCTGCTGGTGGTAACCGACACCAATAACGACAAGTTAAGCTACGCCCGCAAGCACTATCCATCAGAACCACAAACGTTGATCCATTATCTCCACGCCCAGGATGCGAGTTATGACAGCTTGATGGCGCTGAGCGGCGGGCACGGGTTTGATGACATCTTTGTGTTTGTGCCCAACGAACAGCTGGTTACGCTGGCCTCTTCTTTGCTGGCTGCCGATGGCTGCATGAACTTCTTTGCCGGTCCGCAGGATAAGCAGTTTAGCGCGCCAATTAACTTCTACGACGTGCACTACGCCTTCACCCATTATGTTGGGACGTCTGGCGGCAATACCGACGACATGCGCGCGGCGGTAAAACTGATCGAAGAGAAGAAAGTTCAGGCGGCAAAAGTGGTGACGCACATTCTGGGATTGAATGCGGCAGGTGAAACAACGCTGGAACTGCCGCAAGTCGGTGGGGGTAAAAAACTGGTTTACACCGGAAAAGCATTGCCATTAACTGCGCTCACCCAGATTGACGATCCGGCCTTGCGCGATATCCTGGAGCGTCATCAGGGGATCTGGTCGCAGGAAGCCGAACAGTACATATTGTCTCACGCCGAGGAAATTTAACATGATTAACCGCGACACCCAGTTGTGCATGTCGCTTGCCGGACGCCCCGGCAACTTTGGCACACGCTTTCACAACTATCTGTATGAAAAGTTAGGGTTAAATTTTATCTACAAAGCCTTTACTACGCAGGATATTGAGGCCGCAGTGAAAGGCGTTCGCGCGCTCGGGATTCGCGGCTGTGCGGTCTCTATGCCGTTTAAAGAGAGCTGTATGCCGTTTCTGGATGTCATCGATCCTTCCGCAAGCGTCATTGATTCCGTCAACACCATCGTCAATGACAACGGTACGCTGACAGGATTTAACACCGACTACATTGCGGTAAAAAGCCTGATTGCCAGCCACCAGCTTGATAACCACGCGCGCGTTATGATCCGCGGCAGCGGTGGAATGGGTAAAGCGGTTATCGCCGCATTTCGCGATGCCGGTTTTCACGATGTGATCGTCGCCGCCCGTAACCGGGAGAGCGGCCCGGCGCTGGCAAAACAGTACGGTTTCCAGTGGCAGCCGCAGCCGGAAGGGATTGCCTGCGATATTCTGGTCAACGTGACGCCCGTCGGTATGGCTGGCGGTAAAGAGAGCGATGAGCTGGCCTACAGCGAAGCGATAGTCGCTGCCGCCAGCATAGTGTTTGACGTCGTCGCCCTGCCGCCGGAAACACCGGTGATTAAGCTGGCACAGCAGTTGGGTAAAAAGACCATCAGCGGTGCAGAGGTGATTGCCTTACAGGCCGTAGAGCAGTTCGCCATGTACACCGGCGTACGCCCGGATGACGCGCTGATCGCCGAAGCGGCAAAATTTGCGCGGGCGGGGTAAGAGAGCAGGAACAGAGCGCCAGGGATGGGCGCTCTGTTTATTTTAGGTACTATGCAACAGCAAACAATTGCTGGTCAGCTTTGACTTCCAACTGCGCCAGCGCGGGAATCAACTGGCTGATGTAATGTTGTGGTTAGACGCCCTGATCGTGTTCCCGCACTTTCGGGGCGTTGTCATGTTTGGTGTGTGAGAGTAATGTGTCATCACACATACACACGCTACTCTTGTGTAATTAAGGTATCAACACACATGAACGAAAGAAGAGGCAATCCCCCGTTTCAATTCCGTCTGGATCCGGAACTGCGCAAAGCGATGGAAGAAGCACGGCGGCAGGATGGCGATGAATCGTTGGCAGCCTGGATTAAACGTGTGATTAGAAAAGAGCTGAAACAGAAGGGAATTGAAGTGTAAGAGGCAGTACTTTATATCGCCTTTCTGAAGGTCTGTTTAGAGCGAAAATCGGACGTTCAAAACGGTGATAAAAATTGTGGCGAGAAAAATAGGGCAGGATCGTCTATCGATGTGGGGTCAATACATTACTGACTGACGGTTTTATATAATACTGGGGGAGAGGCAGGTTAGACGCAATAAATTAAAAAAATGAGTCCCTCATTAGATTAGACTCATTTATTGATCGTTTTTATTCCGCAAAAGATTGTTTAAAAAATTTATTGTGATGTAATTCCGTCAATAGGAATATTTTTTGTTATCTCAGTGATAACGTCTTCCTCTTCTGGGGTGAGGTTCTGTCGGATATAGGTCAAATTCTGTAACCTTGATTCGATCATATATGTCGAATTAATACCAAATACTCTCTCCATCACTGTCGCTTTGCTTTTATTCCTATTAATTTTCACTGCAGTACCATCATCTTCGATTCGAAAATGTTGATTTATATTCTCAAAATATGGATGGACAATAGAGAATGACATAGCATCATAGTCATCTGAAGGTTCATCACAAAAATCCAGTGAGCCCTTAAAATCTCTGCCATTACAGATAGAACATGCCAAAATTAAGTTTTGGGGTTCAAAAGTAAAACGACCATAGCGTCCATGGGCTGCTTTCTTGGGAAGAATGTGGTCTATATGTATATTTCTACTAAACCTTTTTTCATTTTCACCAAAAAGAAAGAATGATCGACCACAATAATAGCAGTAATTTTCTTGCATTTTGATTAGATGTTTTTTTATTTCTTTTTTAAATTTTGTTCTTTTACTTATATCACCATCTTCGAAACCAATATCATCTTTGAGAGATTTATCCCAACTATCAGCTCCAATTGTATTAAATCTTATCACTACATCCCTATCCTCATCAGGAATGGAATAAAAAGAACCAGGTTTAACAAATTTATAGTGTAGGTTCATAATTCACCCTTGATTCTATTTTTTGCTTTCGTTATAAACTCATTAAGAGGATCATTGCCTGGTAGGGCGTATCTTTCTAACCTACTAATTGCTTCATGCAATTTTAAATCATTTCTATCATCTTTATTCTTTATAAGAGATGTAACAGTCCTTAAATCCGCTTCAAATGCAACGTTGCCTCTGGTTAAAACTCCAAAAACACCATACAAAATCATATCGGATGACCAACCTGTAGGGCTTGCGTCGAAAGGGGTAATGGAAATCACATCTTTTCTATTTGAAATCAATACATTAGATTTATCTATAGGTAAGCTTGTAACTAATAAATGCGAATGCGATGCAACTATAACGTGGCACCCCTTAAACGGCTTTATAATTTTACTTATCAAATCCATATATTTTATTTGCCAAGAAGGATGAAGACTAATTTCAGGCTCATCAATAATCACAAGTGAGTTATCATTCAATTGAGACACTAAGGTGGCTATATTTCTAATAAGATTAAATTGGCCTGAACTTAGGTTTAACAAATCATCTTGTGATATCTCGCTAAACTCAGATACACTTAATATTTTTAGATCAATCAGTGATATTAAGACTTTCATGTTATTAATATTTGTTTGATTATCTTTATACTTCTCAACTAATTTTATTTGAAGATCAAGAGTGTCATGAGAATTCGCTCGATCCCGATCTAAAACAGAGGTTATAAAATCCAATTCATCTGTATCATTGATTAAATTGAAGATTCTAATATTTTTCTTTGTTTCTTTGGTTGAGATAAATCCTTTTATAAGCTCTTTATAGCTTCTGGTTTCTTCTTGAATCGATATGTATTTTTTAAATTCCCAACCAAATGATAGTTTGAAAATAAAACTTGTTGGAAGCCCCATCAAATTCAAACATTTTAGAATTAACTCCTCTCTATTATCATCCTTGCATATTAAATAAAAACACTTAAGCAAATCTTCTCTGTATTTACCAATATATATTGTATTACTTGTTGTTTTCAGCCCTGCATAAAAGTAACTTTCCTCACCATCCCAATTGTTTTTTTGATATGGAAACTTGTCGTTAATGCTTAGAGAATATGCAACCACTTTTTGTGGCCATTTACTTTGCTTTGTAATTCCCGTCGTGACAACTTTCATACCTGACCATATGGTAATGTCACTCTGATCCTTTCTATAAAACTGAACAATAGATTTTAATAACTCACTTTTACCTGAACCATTTTCTCCAATTAACAATGTAATAAAATTATCCTTTGAAAAGGTTTTAGCATCTGTAATGGTAACGTGTGAGTCATTAAATACATTATGGCTGGCGTAGGATATTGAAGCTATTTTCCCCATTATATTAATCCTTTTATCTTAAATTTAACCAATCAGAATCTATCGGAATCGCTACTACGATTTAACTTGCCATAACAGTATATCGAGTAATTGTTATTTGAATAGTGCTGTAAGTACTAATATTGTCTAAAAAAATCATTATGACCTTCACCTAAGATTAGATACAACTTTTAGTTAGTTATGTCGGTTGGTTGAACCTGACCCCGAAGCGGAAAGAGCTGTAGTTGACCTGTAGTGCAAAACAGACCAGCCTCTCGCTGGCTCCGTAACGTGCCTGCAGGTCCCGGCCCCATTCACGCAGGCGCGTCAGCGCAACTTCTTTTTTGCAAGTACATCCTGAAGCATGGCTTTGTCGAGGCTGAGATTATCTTCCTCAAGCTGCCGCATATGCTTCAGCTCAGAAGGGGAAATTCCGACGTTTTTTTTCGTCAGGTGTAAAATATGGCATCGGAGATGCCCAGCTTACGGCAGACTTCGGGTACGCTCGTATCCATTTCGGCCTTTTTCAGGGCAAAGACAATCTGCTCTTCGGTGAGTCGTGTCTTTTTCATCGGCACCACCTCCGCTCAGGGAAGTAGTCATCATGCCGAACTTCTGTTTCTAAATGGAGCTGATTTTGGGTATGGGTCAGCCCATCGACGTGGCAACGTTGCCAATTAAAAGCAGTGAGAAATGCGAAACGTCTGCTTTTGGCACAAACCCGACGCTGAAAACCACACTGGCAGTGATAAAGGTGCTGGGTATTGGATTGACCATTTAAGCTTGAATGGGGATATCAGCCAAAGCTTACTTTCAGCGTGCCCTGCACATTACCCTCTTTTCCTACCACAATCTCAACATCGCGGCCCAGTTTCACCAGACACTCCAGCATCTTTGCTTCACTAATGCCACGAAACTGCCCACGTAATAAGTTGGAAAGCTTAGGCTGCGTCATCCCCAGCATCTGTGCAGCCTGCTGCTGTGTTAACCCTTTGCATTGCAAAATCTCACCAACCACCATTGCCAGTTGCGCCTTCAACTGCATCTGTTCCGCGTCATACTCACCCAAATCAGCGTAAACGTTGCCGCTACTGGTTTCGACATCATGTGACATATCCACTCTCCTGCGCATGCCGCTGTGCAGCCTTAAGCCGCTGGTAAATCAAATTAATTTCGGGTTTGGGCGTTGCCTTCCCGGAAACAGATTTTTTCTGAAAAACATGCAGAACATAAACTGCATTTTTCAACTGGATAGTGTAAACCGCCCGCCATGTGTTGCCGTGATAATCCTCTACAACTTCCAGAACCCCCGCCCCACCAAATCCTTTTAACGGTTTAGTCTGTGAATGCCGCTTACCCTGCTGCGCCAGCCAAAGAGCAAACCCAAACGTATCCCGAACATGTTCTGGCATTCCCTGTAGATCTTTCCTGGCATGCCCAACCCAGTAAAGTGGTTTCGTCATCCCTCCCCCTTGATTATATCCATATAGGTATAAAACACCATCACCCGCCAGAAGAATAAATCAACAATCTCGCTTTCACCCAAAATAAAACGCCGGTCTGCGAGGCGCTTTCCAGAACCTCACTTCCAACATCGTGAGCCATATCAGTGAGGCGTTATACTGACGGTGGTAACATGACTGCGGTTTGTAATTTTCTGATTACATGGAGAAATGATGGAACTGCTTTTATTGAGTAACTCGACGCTGCCGGGCAAAGGCTGGATGGAACATGCGCTGCCGCTAATTGCTGAGCAACTGAATGGTCGCCGTACTGCGGTGTTTATTCCGTTCGCTGGCGTGACGCAAACCTGGGATGAGTACACGGCGAAAACGGCAGCCATCTTTGCGCCAATGGGCGTCAACGTTACGGGTATTCATACCGTTGCCGATCCGATTGCCGCTATTGAAAACGCAGAGCTGGTGATTGTCGGCGGGGGTAATACCTTCCAGTTACTGAAAGAAAGCCGCGAACGCGGTCTGTTGGCCCCGATTGTGGATGTCGTCAAACGCGGTGCGCTGTATATCGGCTGGAGCGCGGGTTCCAACCTTGCCTGCCAGACCATCCGCACTACCAACGACATGCCGATTGTCGATCCAAAAGGCTTCGATGCCCTGGGTCTGTTCCCGCTGCAGATTAATCCACACTTCACCAACGCGCTGCCGGAAGGCCACAAAGGCGAAACGCGTGAACAGCGTATCCGCGAGCTGCTGGTTGTGGCACCAGAGCTGACGGTGATTGGTTTGCCGGAAGGTAACTGGATCAAAGTGAGTAACGGTCAGGCGGTGCTTGGCGGCCCGAACACTACCTATATCTTTAAAGCGGGTGAAGAGGCGGTTGCCGTTGAAGCAGGTCACTGCTTTTAGTTGATGGGTTGTCTGATGCCGGATGCGGCTTCGCCTTATCCGGCCTACCGGACTGCGCCACCGGGCAACATTTCACCTGTCCTCGTTAGTACTCACGCTCATCGTCTTCATCCGGCTGTTCCAGCACGCTATAGGCTACGGAGCAAAACAGCGAGTTCAGACGCTGCATATCGCCCAACAGCGCCAGGTGCAAGGAGCTGGTCTCGATGCTCTGCACGTTCTGCTGATGCAGACGGTCAACGTGCGCATGCGAATAACGACGGTTGAGAATACGGAAGCGGTGCTTGCTGCGGCGCAGACGACGGGCACTGGTCACGTCCCCTGAGAAGAACACCGACATCGCCAGTTGCAGATTGCTGAGCAGCAGATCGTAGAGCGCATCCAGCTCTTTCAGCCCTTCGACAGAGAATGCCCGACGTGCGGCCAGCGACTTATCAGCTATCTCACTGCCCATACGTTCAACGATATCGGAAGCCTGCTCGAGGTTGAGCGACATTTCAATAATCTCCGCCCAGCGACGCGACTCTTCTTCCGCCAGCTCATCCTTTGGCATCCGTGCCAGATAGAGCTTGATGGCCGTATACAATACGTTGATGTCATCGGCCATCCTGCGCAGCTCTTTCTCTTCCCGCGGTTCGCCGTGCATTACTTTCTTCAACCCGTCCATCATCTGCTCCATCGCATCGCCGATACGCAGGGCTTCACGGGCGGTATTGGCCAGAGCAAGCGTCGGCGTATCCAGCGCGCTGACGTCCAGATGTTTGGGCTTCAGATGTGCATCCAGCTCCGGCTCATCGTGGATGATGCGCTTACAAAAACGTGCCATCGGTTCGGCGAACGGCACCATCGCCACGCAGCGCACCAGGTTGTAAAAGACGTGGAAGTAGATAACCAGTTCAGATTTCGGTAACGGCAGTTCATCCATCAGATTGGCCAGCGGATGAACAAATGGCAGGATAATCAGGCTCCCCACCAGCTTAAACAACAGGCTGCCGAGCGCCACGCGACGGGCTGCGGCGTTAGCGGCACTGTTATTCAACATCGCCAACAGACCGGAGCCGAGGTTGGCGCCAATCACCAGACACAACGCCACCGGGAACGAGATAATGCCTGCCGCGGTTAGTGTTGCCGTCAGCAAAACTGCCGCCAGGCTGGAGTAACTGATAATCGCAAACATGGCGCCAATCAGCGCATCGAGCATGATATCGCCGGTGAGCGAGGCGAAAATAACCTGTACGCCATTAGCCTGGGTGATCGGCGTTACCGCCTGCACAATCAGCTCCAGCGCCAGTAAAATCAACCCCAGCCCAATACCGACCCGCCCCAGTTGCCCCACGCGGGACTGCTTACGTCCGAGAAAGAAGATCACGCCGATAAAAATCAGCAGTGGCGACAGCCAGGAGAGATCGAAGGTCAGGATTCGCGCCATCAGCGCGGTCCCCACGTCGGCACCGAGCACTATTACCAGCGCAGGAGTGAGCGCCACAAGATCTTGTGCAACAAAAGAAGTGACCAGCATGGTGGTGGCGTTGCTGCTTTGCACCAGCGCCGTCACGCCGATACCCGCACAAAAGGCGAGCGGCTTCTTTTCAACGCTACGGCTGAGCACGGTACGCAAGCGGGCGCCGAAGACGCGCATCACGCCGGTACGCACAATATGCGTACCCCAAACCAGCATAGAAACAGCAGAAAGCAGGTGTAACAGAGTTAACACGGAATCAGGTTCTCCTTATTTTTATGGTTTTTTGAGGCTCATTTGCCTGATGGCGCTGCGCTTATCAGGCCTACAAATCATCCCTATGTAGGCCGGATAAGGCGTTTACGCCGCCATCCGGCAACGGCCCCCTTTCAGTATAAGGGTTTAAACGTAATAAAGAGACAGGGCACTCATTGAGCGCCCTGTTTGTTGTAAAGAAAGATGACAGTTTTGTGAATCAGTCGGCGTCGTAGCCGAGGTTCGGCGCTAACCAGCGTTCGACTTCCGCCACACTCATGCCTTTACGGAAGGCATAATCTTCAACCTGATCGCGCTGGATTTGCGCCACGGCGTAGTACTTGCTGTCCGGATGACTGAAATACCAGCCAGAGACCGATGCCCCTGGCCACATGGCGAAGGATTCCGTGAGTTTCATCCCGGTGTGCGCTTCCACATCCAGCAATTCCCAGATGGTGGCTTTTTCAGTGTGTTCCGGACACGCCGGATAACCCGGTGCCGGGCGAATCCCCTGGTAGTTTTCGCGGATCAGCTCCTCGTTACTGAGATTCTCATTCGCCGCATAGCCCCAGTAGACTTTACGCACGCGCTCATGCAGATATTCTGCGAACGCTTCCGCCAGACGGTCAGCGATCGCTTTCACCATGATCTTGTTGTAGTCGTCGTGCTGCGCTTCAAAGGCGTCCGCCAGCGCATCTTCCTCCAGACCACCGGTCACCGCGAAAGCACCGATGTAATCCGCTTTGCCGCTCAATTTCGGCGCAACAAAGTCAGACAAGCAGTAGTTGGCGAAACCGACTTTTTCCGTCTGCTGGCGCAGGTGATGACTCACGTTGATCACGTGCGTACGCGTCTCGTCACGATAAATCTCGATGTCGTCACCCACGCGGTTGGCCGGGAATAAACCCACCACGCCACGCGGATTCAGGGTCTTCTCAGCGCTGAGTTTATCCAGCATGTCGTTAGCGTCTTTGAACAGGCGCTTCGCCTCTTCTCCTACCACCTCATCTTCAAGAATGCGCGGATATTTCCCGGCCAGCGACCAGGTCATAAAGAACGGCGTCCAGTCGATGTAGTTACGTAGCGTTTCGATGCTGGCTTCCACTTCCTGCACGCCCAGGCGGTGCGCCACCGGCGGTGTGTAGTTTTCCCAGTCGAAGGCCAGATCGTTATCGCGGGCAGCCTGCAACGTTACCGGCGGGGTACGCGGTTTCTTACGTGCATGCTGGATACGGACGGTTTCATACTCTTTACGCGTACGGGCGACAAAGTCATCGCGCTGGGTGTCTGAGAGCAGCGCGGCCACGACGCCAACGGTACGCGAGGCGTTCTGCACGTACACCGTCGGGCCGCTGTAGTTCTGCTCAATTTTCACCGCGGTGTGCGCTTTTGAGGTGGTCGCGCCACCAATCAGCAGCGGAATAGTGAAACCCTGACGCTCCATCTCTTTCGCCACGTTGACCATTTCGTCCAGCGACGGGGTAATCAGCCCAGACAGGCCAATCAGATCGGCATTCACTTCACGCGCCGTTCTGAGGATTTTCTCCGCGGGCACCATCACGCCAAGATCGACGATTTCGTAGTTGTTACATTGCAGCACCACGCCGACAATGTTTTTGCCAATGTCGTGTACGTCGCCTTTCACGGTCGCAATGACCATCTTGCCGTTGCTGGAGCCTTTCTCTTTGCTGGCCTCAATGTACGGTTCGAGGTACGCCACCGCCTGTTTCATCACGCGGGCGGATTTCACCACCTGCGGCAGGAACATTTTGCCTTCGCCGAACAGATCGCCAACGACGTTCATGCCGTCCATCAGCGGTCCTTCAATAACTTCGATCGGACGCGCAGCCTGCTGGCGCGCTTCTTCGGTATCCAGCTCAATAAACTCGGTAATGCCTTTCACCAGCGAGTATTCGAGGCGCTTTTTCACGTCCCAGGTGCGCCACTCCGCCATCTGGGCGTTCGCCGTGTCGTCGGTTTTACTGCCGCGATACTTCTCAGCAAGCTCCAGCAGTCGTTCGGTGCCATCGTCACGGCGGTTAAGGATCACGTCCTCAACCGCATCGCGCAGCTCGGCGGGCAGGTCGTCGTAAATTGCCAGTTGTCCGGCGTTGACGATCCCCATATCCATACCGTTGCGAATAGCGTAGTAGAGGAATACCGCGTGAATGGCTTCACGTACCGGGTCGTTGCCACGAAACGAGAATGAAACGTTAGAAACGCCGCCGGAGATTAGCGCGTGTGGCAGTTCGCGTTTGATGTCTTCACAGGCACCGATGAAGTCCTGCGCGTAGTTGTTGTGCTCATCAATCCCGGTTGCGACGGCAAAGATGTTCGGGTCGAAGATGATGTCTTCCGGTGGGAAGCCCACCTCTTCGGTAAGAATTTTGTACGCCCGACGGCAGATTTCGATTTTACGTGCGCGGGTGTCGGCCTGCCCTTGCTCGTCAAAGGCCATCACCACCACCGCAGCACCGTAGCGACGCAGCAGCTTCGCGTGATGGATAAAGGTCTCAACCCCCTCTTTCATCGAGATGGAGTTAACGATGCCTTTACCCTGAATGCACTTCAGGCCTTTCTCGATGACGTCCCATTTCGAGGAGTCGATCATAATCGGCACGCGGGCGATATCCGGCTCACCGGCGATCAGGTTGAGAAAACGCACCATTGCCGCTTCGGCATCGAGCATCCCCTCATCCATGTTGATATCGATGATCTGCGCGCCGCTTTCCACCTGCTGACGGGCGACGTCCAGCGCTTCGCTGTATTTCTCTTCTTTGATCAAGCGCTTAAATTTCGCCGAACCGGTGACGTTGGTACGCTCGCCGACGTTCACAAACAGGCTGTCGTCACCGATGTTCAGCGGCTCAAGGCCGGACAGGCGGCAGGCAACCGGGATTTCCGGCAAGCGGCGCGGCGGTAAGCCATCCACCGCGCGGCTCATGGCGGCGATATGTTCCGGCGTGGTGCCGCAGCAACCGCCGACGATATTCAGGAAACCGGCCTCAGCCCACTCGCGAATCTGCGTCGCCATGGTATCGGCGTCGAGATCGTATTCACCAAAGGCGTTTGGTAAACCGGCGTTCGGGTGCGCAGTCACGTAGCATTCGGCAATACGCGACAGTTCCTGCACGTACTGGCGCAGCTCGTCCGGACCTAAGGCACAGTTCAGACCAAAGGTCAGCGCATCGGCGTGGCGCAGGGAGTTGTAGAATGCTTCGGTAGTCTGGCCGGAGAGCGTACGGCCTGAAGCGTCGGTGATGGTGCCGGAGAGCATAATCGGCAGCTCAACGCCCAGCGCTTCGAATTCGGTTTTAACCGCGAAAATAGCAGCTTTGGCGTTCAGGGTATCGAAGACGGTTTCAATCAGGATCAGGTCACTGCCGCCTTCCACCAGCGCTTTGGTGGATTCACGGTAGGCGGCCACCAGCTGATCAAAGGTAATGTTGCGATAAGCCGGGTCGTTAACATCAGGCGAGATAGACGCCGTACGGTTAGTTGGGCCGAGCACGCCCGCAACATAGCGCGGTTTTTCCGGTGTACGCGCTGTCCATTCGTCAGCCGCCGCACGCGCCAGTTTAGCTGCCGCAAAGTTGATTTCCGCCGACAGGGATTCCATCTGGTAATCCGCCATGGCGATAGTCGTGGAGTTAAAGGTGTTGGTTTCGATGATATCCGCGCCCGCCTCAAAGTAGGCGTTATGGATGGCGGCGATGACCTCCGGTTTGCTGAGCACCAACAGGTCGTTGTTGCCTTTCAGATCGCACGGCCAGTCGGCAAAGCGTTC
This sequence comes from Citrobacter sp. HN-141, assembly GCF_033341895.1. Classification (NCBI taxonomy): domain Bacteria; kingdom Pseudomonadati; phylum Pseudomonadota; class Gammaproteobacteria; order Enterobacterales; family Enterobacteriaceae; genus Citrobacter; species Citrobacter sp. HN-141. Next base: position 146,534 of record NZ_JAWPBF010000014.1, read on the forward strand.
GCCGCGGAAATCCTCTTCGCTCAGACGATATCCCTGGATCATGGTGCCCATACCGCCGTCCAGCACCAGAATACGTTCATTTAACTGCTGACGTAATTGTTCTACTTTGCTGCTCACACTCGCTCCCGACAACGCTCAACCAGACCGAAAAAAACTCAACAGGCCATACTGGCACAAACCTGAGAGGTGGAAAAGGGAACAACGGCCAACATGAGACATGTTCAGCTTCACTCATCCGATCAGTACAGGAATTCTTGCATTATAATTTAATAAAACGAAAATGATTTCCACGATACAGAAAAGGAGTCCGCCATGGTTGCCACAATCCCCGCGAAACGCGGTAGAAAACCCGCCGCTGCTACTGCGCCTGCAACCGGGCAGGTTCAGTCTCTGACCCGCGGCCTGAAGCTGCTGGAGTGGATTGCGGAATCCAACGGCAGCGTGGCGCTAACCGAACTGGCACAGCAGGCCGGCTTGCCAAATTCCACGACTCACCGTTTATTGACCACCATGCAGCAGCAGGGTTTTGTCCGTCAGGTGGGTGAATTAGGCCACTGGGCCGTCGGCGCACATGCGTTTATCGTCGGCAGCAGCTTTTTACAAAGCCGTAATTTGCTGGCGATTGTGCATCCGATCCTGCGCAAGCTGATGGAAGACTCCGGTGAGACGGTAAACCTGGCCGTGCTGGATCAAAGCGACCATCAGGCCATTATTATCGACCAGGTGCAGTGCACCCAGCTGATGCGCATGTCCGCGCCTATCGGCGGCAAACTGCCGATGCACGCCTCCGGCGCAGGTAAGGCATTTTTATCCCAACTGAGCGAAGAACAAGTGACTGGCCTGCTGCACCGCAAAGGCCTGCACGCATACACCCACGCCACGCTGGTGTCGCCAGTGCATCTGAAAGAGGATTTGGCCCAGACGCGCAAGCGCGGCTATTCCTTTGATGATGAGGAACATGCGCTGGGTCTGCGCTGCGTGGCGTCGTGCATTTATGACGAGCACCGCGAGCCGTTCGCCGCGATTTCCATCTCCGGACCCATTTCGCGTATTACCGACGATCGCGTGACCGAGTTCGGCGCCATGGCGATCAAAGCGGCGAAAGAAGTGACGCTGGCGTACGGCGGATTTCGCTAAGATGGGGTTGCCGGGTGGCGGCTACGCCTTACCCGGCCTGCGGTCGGTTTCATAACGTACGCTAAAGCGCTGCCGACGCCGATAGGCGTAAACATCTTCCACATGCCCGTTTTTAATCCGCGTTTGCAGACCACGCCAGTAGTCAGCGCTGAACAGGTCAGCGTGCATCTCTTCAAATAGCGGCCCGATACGCGGGTCGGCACATAGCCAATGGCGAAACTCTTCCGGGAAGACATCTCCAGGCGATACGCTGTACCACGGCTCAGCGCTCATCTCATCTTCCGGGTAGCGTGACGGCGGGATATGGCGGAAATTCACCTCCGTCATGTAGCAGATTTCATCGTAGTCGTAGAACACCACGCGCCCGTGACGGGTCACGCCGAAGTTCTTAAACAGCATATCGCCGGGGAAAATATTGGCGGCGGCCAGCTGACGAATCGCGTTGCCGTACTCTTCAATAGCATCGCGCAGTTGCTGACCTTCGACCTGCTCCAGCCAGATATTCAGCGGCACCATCCGTCTTTCGATATATAGATGACGAATAACAATCTGATCGCCAAGATCGGTAATTTTTTCCGGAGCTTCCTGCAATAACAGCGCCATCAGCGCCGGATCGATTTGCCGTTTATCCAGCACAAAATTCTCGAACTCCTGGGTGTCAGCCATCCGCCCAACACGATCGTGCTCTTTGACTAGTTGATAGCAGGCGCGAACGTGGGCGGCAGACATCTCTTTTTGCGGGGCGAATTTGTCTTTGATGATTTTAAACACCCGGTCGAAGCCCGGCAGGGTAAACACCAGCATCACCATGCCGCGGATCCCTGGCGCTTCAATAAATTGCTCATCGCAATGGGCAAGATAGAGCAGATATTCACGGTAGCTTTCGGTCTTGGCGTGTTTCTGGCAGCCAATCGCCATATACAGTTCGGCGGTGGTTTTCCCGGGCAGGATTTCGCGCAGCCACTCTACCAGCGCCGCGGGCAAAGGGGCATACACCATAAAGTAGGAGCGGGCAAAGCCAAACACAATGCTCGCCTCTGCTGTCGTGGTCAGACAGGTATCGACAAACAATTCGCCTTCGTCAGTCCGGTGGATTGGCAGTAAAAACGGCAGCGTCCCGGAAGGGGTAATCAACTTCCCGACCAGCCAGGCGGCCTTGTTGCGATAAAACAGTTCGTTCGCCACCTGTAAATGGCAGCCTGGCAGCACATCTGCCCCCAGGGTTTCGGTCAGGTGTTCGATGATGTAGTGGATATCACGATGTTTGTTCTGCCACGGCAGACGCAGGGGCAGATCGCTAAGGACGCGCGTTAGCAGCCATTCCCAGCCGGTATCGGGGAAAAAATCTTTCGCCAACGGGCGTGGGATCGTGCGAAAACGGCGCTCTGGCTGAGAACTGAAAATAAACAGCCGCTCGGGAGTCAGCGAGCGGTGGTCAAATAACCGACAGTAAACGGAGTTAAAAAAGCTCTCCGCAATCTCGAAGCGCGGGTAATCCGGCAGTAGCCGGGTGTAATGCTCTTTCACGCGAAGTAAAAAATCCGCGTCGGTACTTTTGCCGTCAGTAATACAGCGCAACTGCTCCACCACCAGACCCACGTGATGGTCGTAGAGGTGAATACGGCTTTTCATCGCCTGCTGAACCGCATGCCAGTCGGCATGTTCAAAACGCTGCTGCGCGCCGGAGGTGACTTCCAGAAAACGCCCGTACTGGGCGTCGAAACCTTGCAAGATAGTCTGAGCAATCAGTAATTCCAGGCCACGCGTCATCAATTTCTCCCATCCGGCACAACGTCATACCGGATGGCGTGTTCGCTTACCGGGCATTCATCCCTTCGTAGGCCCGGTAAGCGTAGCGCCACCGGGCATTCATCAAAACTGCGATTCTTCGGTCGAGCCGGTCAGCGCGGTCACCGAGGAGGCGCCGCCCTGAATGATGGTGGTGACTTTGTCGAAGTAGCCTGTACCCACTTCCTGCTGATGGGAGACGAAGGTGTAACCGTCTTTAGCCGCCGCAAATTCTGGCTGCTGAACCTTCTCAACATAGTGGCGCATGCCTTCACCCTGCGCATAGGAGTGCGCGAGGTCGAACATGTTGAACCACATGCTGTGGATACCCGCCAGGGTAATGAACTGGTATTTGTAACCCATATCCGACAGCTGCTGCTGGAAGCTGGCGATGGTTTTATCGTCCAGGTTTTTCTGCCAGTTAAACGACGGCGAACAGTTGTAGGCCAGCAGTTTGCCAGGGTATTTAGCGTGGATTGCATCGGCAAAACGCTTCGCCAGTTCGAGATCCGGCGTGGAGGTTTCACACCACACCAGATCCGCATACGGTGCATAGGCCAGGCCACGACTGATCGCCTGCTCAATACCCGCATGCGTACGGTAGAACCCTTCGCTGGTACGTTCGCCGGTGATGAACTCGCTGTCGTATGGGTCACAATCAGACGTAATCAGATCGGCTGCGTCAGCATCGGTACGTGCAATCACCAGCGTCGGCACGCCCATCACATCAGCCGCCAGACGGGCTGCCACCAGTTTCTGGATAGCTTCCTGCGTCGGCACCAGCACTTTGCCGCCCATGTGACCACATTTTTTCACCGATGCGAGCTGATCTTCGAAGTGAACGGCCGCTGCACCAGCCTCAATCATCGATTTCATCAGTTCGAACGCGTTCAGTACACCGCCAAAACCCGCTTCCGCATCGGCAACGATCGGCAGGAAGTAATCTACATAGCGCGGATCGTTCGGCTCAATACCGGTTGACCATTGGATCTGATCGGCGCGACGGAATGTGTTGTTGATCCGATCCACCACCGCAGGGACCGAGTTCGCCGGATACAGCGACTGGTCCGGGTACATGCTGGATGCCAGGTTGGCATCTGCCGCCACCTGCCAGCCTGAAAGGTAGACCGCTTCAATACCGGCTTTCGCCTGCTGCAGCGCCTGACCGCCGGTCAGCGCACCGAGGCTGTTGATATAACCTTTCTTCGATTCACCGTGCAGCAGACGCCACATTTTCGCCGCGCCAAGCTGCGCCAGCGTACATTCCGGGTTGACCGAGCCACGTAATTTCACCACTTCCTCCGCGCTATATGGACGGGTGATGCCTTCCCAGCGCGGTTGAGTCCATTCTTTCTGTAATTCTTCGATTTGTTGAGTACGGGTTTTCATGTGCAGATGCTCCATATTGTTATGTGGTGGATTACGCCAGCAGGCGGTAGCCTGGCAGGGTCAAGAAATCGATCAATTCATCAGAGGTAGTGATTTGCTCCATCAGGCGTGCGGCATCGTCAAAACGCCCGCTGCTGTAGCGGTGTTCGCCCAGCTCGTCCTGAATCACCAGCATCTCTTCGGCCAGCATCTGACGGAACAGCGGTTTGGTAACCGGCTTGCCGTTACTGAGCGTCTTCTGATGGTGGATCCACTGCCAGATGGAGGTACGGGAGATTTCGGCGGTAGCCGCATCTTCCATCAGACCGTAAATCGGTACGCAGCCGTTACCGGAGATCCACGCTTCGATGTACTGCACCGCAACACGGATGTTAGCGCGCATGCCTTCTTCAGTACGCTCACCTTCACAAGGTGCCAGCAGTTGCTCTGCGGTAATCGGGGCATCTTCTTCACGGGTCACGAACAGCTGATTTTTGTTTTCACCGAGTACGTCGTTGAACACCGCCATAGCGGTATCGGCCAGTCCCGGATGGGCAATCCATGTGCCGTCATGACCGTTATTTGCTTCCAGTGCTTTGTCCGCTTTTACCTTGGTCAGAACCTGGTTGTTACGTTCCGCATCTTTGCTGGGAATGAACGCCGCCATGCCGCCCATCGCGAACGCGCCACGTTTATGACAGGTTTTAATCAGCAGACGCGAATAGGCGCTGAGGAATAACTTATCCATCGTCACCACCTGACGGTCCGGCAGCACGCGATCCGGGTGGTTCTTCAGCGTTTTGATATAGCTAAAAATGTAGTCCCAACGACCGCAGTTCAGACCCACAATGTGGTCACGCAGGGCGTGCAGAATTTCGTCCATCTGGAAGACCGCCGGCAGCGTTTCAATCAGCAGGGTCGCTTTAATGGTACCGCGCGGCAGGTTAAAGCGGTCTTCTGCATAACTGAATACTTCGCTCCACCAGGCGGCTTCTTGCCAGGCCTGTGTTTTCGGCAGATAGAAATAGGGACCACTACCTTTTGCCAGCAACGCTTTGTAGTTGTGGAAGAAATAGAGGGCAAAGTCGAACAAGCTGCCCGGGATAGATTCACCACGCCAGGTGACGTGTTTTTCCGGCAGGTGCAGACCACGAACGCGACACACTAACAGAGCCGGATTAGGTTTGAGCTGATAAATTTTACCCGCTTCGTTGGTGTAGCTAATGGTGCCATTGACCGCATCGCGCAAGTTGATCTGCCCGTCGATAACTTTGCTCCACTCAGGAGCCAGTGAATCTTCGAAGTCAGCCATAAAGACTTTGACGTTCGCGTTCAGCGCGTTGATGACCATCTTGCGCTCAACGGGTCCGGTGATCTCTACGCGGCGATCCAATAAATCATCAGGAATTCCGCGAATTTTCCAGCTACCTTCTCGAATGGAAGCTGTTTCCGAAATAAAATCAGGCAACTTACCGTCATCAATATCCTGCTGTTGCTGGATACGTGCAGCCAGAAGTTTATTCCGCTTTGGCGTAAATCTTGTCACCAGTTCAGTCAGAAACTCCACCGCTTCAGCGGTCAGAATTTGCTTTTCCTGTTCGCCACGCGGCCTGGTGAAGACCAGTTCATCGGTTGTCGTTGCCTGTTGATTCATTGCGTAGTTCCTCGTCATTGATCCAAACACATCCCCAATGCGAACGAAGGATCGTTGTGCGCTTTTCGTTCAGCACAACTAAGACTACTCATTTAAATTTCAAAATCAAAAACAATTTCCATTTTTAATTTAATTATCAATTAACTTATTGATAACAATAACAATAAAAATTAATTACACAGTGAGGTGCATTTCGGAAATAAAAAAGGCACCCGAAGGTGCCTGATTCAACATGCTGAAACGCTTAAGGATCGTTTACCGCAGAAGATTAATCCAGCGTTGGATTCATGTGACGCAGATCATATGGCGTGATCTGGTAGACGTAATAGTTGAGCCAGTTGGTAAACAGCAAATTGCCATGACTACGCCAGGTCGCTCGCGGTTTGTTTTGCGGATCATTTTTGGGGAAGTAGTTATACGGTACTTCCGGCGTTAAGCCTGCTTCGACGTCACGAAAATACTCGCTACCCAATGTGTGGGCATCATATTCCGGATGACCCGTCACGAAGGCAATACGCTTATCTTTGCTGGCAAACAGGTAGGCATCCCCTTCCTCTGTTTCCGCAAAGATCTCAAGATCGGTGTAGTCTCTGATCAGTGCAGCAGGGAAATCGGCATAGCGAGAGTGCGGGGCCAGAAACGCATCATCAAAACCACGCGTCAGCAGCGCATGAGGATGCAGAATATGGTGCTCATAAACGCCAGAGAGTTTGTCTGTGCGGGTTTGCTTTGGAATGCCATAAAGAATATTCAGTGCGGCTTGTACCGCCCAACAGACAAATAGCGTCGATGTGACGTGATCTTTGGCCCACTCAAGCACCTGTTTAATCTGCGGCCAGTATGCCACATCATTAAACTCAACCAGGCCCAGTGGCGCACCGGTCACGATCAGTCCGTCAAAGTTCTGATCGCAGATATCCTCGAAATTACAGTAGAAATTATTCAGATGTTCCGTTGGCGTATTGCGTGACTCGCGGGCATCAATGCGTAACAGCTGAACATCCACCTGCAGGGGGGAGTTCGACAGTAAACGCAGGAACTGGTTTTCCGTTTCAATCTTCTTTGGCATCAGGTTGAGGATAAGTACCTTCAGTGGACGAATTTCCTGGCCGGAAGCGCGGGATGTCGTCATGACAAAGACGTTTTCCTCACGCAAGAAATTGACGGCGGGTAGCTCGTCCTGCACGCGAATTGGCATAACCTGATAACCTCACTACATACGTTTAAACGTTTAGACATCCAGATAGCTGAAGATACCCAGGAATCATATGAATGTCGAGCTTGCATGTTCAAGTTGAGAAAGTTTCACGGTTCCTTGCTGTAGAATAGTGCAGTTAACATAAAAGGAGAATGCTATGGCCCTGACCATTCGTCGTTCACGCCGGGACGAAGGCGAGAAGTTAGTTTCTATCTGGTGTCGTTCAGTCGATGCCACGCACCATTTTCTCTCACCTGATTACCGAATTGAGCTGGAAGAGCTGGTACGTTCGTTTTTGCCAGAAGCTCCGCTCTGGGTTGCGGTAACGGAAAATGATGAGCCAGTCGCATTTATGCTGCTGACCGAACAGCATATAGATGCTCTGTTTGTTGATCCAGATATGCGCGGTAGCGGTGTCGGTAAGCTGCTGATTGAACATGCTTTATCGTTAACATCGACACTGACGACTGACGTTAACGAACAAAATGATCAAGCGGTGGGGTTTTATAAGAAGATGGGCTTTAAAGTGACGGGACGCACGGAAGTAGACGATCTCGGACGACCGTATCCGCTACTGAAACTGGTGCTCGGGTAATGATGTAGACAGTTGTAGGCCGGATAAGGCGGCACGCCGCATCCGGCGGTTTTTATCCCGCACAGACGCAAAAAAGCCCATCCGTCAGGATGGGCTTCTTCACTTTATTTGATGCCTGGCAGTTTATGGCGGGCGTCCTGCCCGCCACCCTCCGGGCCGTTGCTGCGCAACGTTCAAATCCGCTCCCG
>NZ_JAWPBF010000015.1:0-143770 GCF_033341895.1 Citrobacter sp. HN-141
AATCGGTGGAGCTGCATGACAAAGTCATCGGGCATTATCTGAACATAAAACACTACCAATAAGTTGGAGTCATTACCTATTTTACATCGTAATAATCCTTTCCTGAATGCTCACCCTGGTGTATATCCGAGAGTAACTTTCTGACATCATCTCCTCGAGCATGTCCCATATCTATCCAGCCCAAAACTTCGGTGTAGATTATCCCACTTCTTAAAATTCCAGCCTCTCTGCCATCCTGAATTTCTTCTCTTACGCTCATGTCTATCACTCCGACTGACTAAATGCTGAAGATTTTGCTGTAAATGCCCCTACACACATAGAAGCGATAGCTGAGGGGGACCATTTTTCAGAATAGAGGTCGCTGAATATCAGAGTTTACTCATGATGACTTCCCTAATGGCTTCTGGCGTGTCAACTTGTTCTATGGTCGGGGAGTGATAGCTTGATGAAATATCATACGTAGCCCGCCAGTAAACGGCGGCGCTACGTGTTTTTTTCGATGAGCATGTTTATAACCTCTCACTACGCATTATATTTTCTCATCATTTATCAGTATCGCCAATACCATGAAGCGCATGCAATATGGCATTTTCATCAAATCAGCATTAGCTGTAGTTATTAAAATCGTTTCACCTTAGAAAATCTCAATCGTGACAGTGCGCACAAATCGTTAACCTTAGCCCCCAGCAAATCAGGGGGAAGACATGCTGTTACACGTTTTATATTTAATTGGTATCACAGCTGAAGCCATGACGGGGGCGCTTGCGGCAGGTCGTCGTCGTATGGATACATTTGGCGTCATTATTATTGCCACTGCGACCGCCATTGGCGGTGGTTCGGTACGCGACATTCTTCTCGGCCACTATCCGCTTGGCTGGGTAAAGCATCCTGAATACGTCATTATCGTGGCAGCCGCTGCGGTACTGACAACGATTATTGCTCCCGTGATGCCCTACCTGCGTAAAATATTCCTCGTACTGGATGCGCTGGGCCTGGTGGTCTTCTCTATTATTGGCGCACAGGTGGCGCTGGATATGGGTCACGGGCCGATTATCGCCGTGGTCGCTGCGGTTACCACCGGCGTCTTCGGCGGCGTATTACGCGACATGTTCTGCAAACGCATCCCGCTCGTATTTCAGAAAGAACTTTATGCCGGCGTGTCATTTGCCGCTGCCGTGCTGTACATCGTGCTGCAACATTATGTCTCCAGCCACGATGTGGTGGTGATATCTACCCTACTGTTCGGCTTTACAGCACGTTTACTGGCACTGCGCCTGAAGTTGGGACTACCGGTATTTTATTATCGCCATGAAGGCCATTAAGGCATAAAACCCGCGATACGCTGAGCAGCTAACCAGTTGCTCAGCGCAGTGATTTCTCGATCCTCCAGCCACTGAATAACCCGTCGTGTCCTCTGCCCCCCCATGGAAGGAAGCTGCCGCCAGCTTTGTTCATCGCGGTCCTGCAATTGTTGCCACGAATCATCCCGACTGGCATTCAGCGTTGCCTGTGTTAACGGTATTCCCATGGCGATAACCCAGCGCGTGAACGGGAGATGGCGCGACAGATTAAACTGATGCCATATCTTCTCCCCTTTGCTCACGCCTAATGTGGACTGGATCTGCTCCTGAGTTAATCCGAGCCAGAAAAAGATATGCTCAAAACGATACGCCTGATGCAGTTCCCGCCACCCCGCTTCACCAATACCTTCTAATTCCAGCACCTCTTTTGCGCCCAGCCAAACCAGTCTGGCAATAAACTGCTCGTAACACCCCGGCGTGGCATAAAAACAGGTCATTGAATTGAAGCGACCCTCAGGCGGCTTTGGCTTAGTGCGTTGAGTGCTACGCCAGACCACTTCGTCGATTCGGGGGATCCCCTGACCTGCCAGACTTATCAGAATATGATCTCCAGGTGCGATATCCCATTCATTCCAGCGACGTACAGAGCCAATATTGACACGTTGCACTCGTTTATCGTCCAGCATGACGGGCTCCAACATAGCAACAACGGCAATTTTCCCACTTTTACCAACTGAAAACTGAATATCTGTAACCTCTGATACCTGAGCCACCGGGGGATATTTCCACGCTGCCAGCCAGTCGCCCTGCCCGGGTACCCAGTATCGCGCCTGCGGTTCTTTCCCCGCTCGCACCACGACACCATCCGTCACAAAAGGGAGCGCCGAAGTCCACCACCTGGCGCGGGTATGCTCTACATCGTCCGCATTCTTCACAGCCTGAGTATAGCGCTGCGCAAAACTGAACCCGGCAGCGGTGAGTTGCTCCAGCCTTTCCGACATGACCGCCGGACCATCAGGCCAGGCCCAGATAAATATGTTCAGAGAGCGTAATAACTCCGGCGTGTTCTGCCGCATCATCATTCCGGCAACCTTAGAACGGGCATTCATACCGCCTTTCTTTTGCTGGATATGCCCATCCTGCTGCAAAAAAATCTCCCCCTGCAGCGTGCTGTTAGCAAGCAGTCCTCTGACGGTCCGCGGTATTGAAGGCATCTGGAGAACCTTTTGCGTCCAGTCCTCACCTTTGAGGCCGTTACCACGGCTAATCGCCTTAATCAGATTGCCATCCCGATAAACCAGCGTTACCGCAACACCGTCTACCTTTGGTTGCACCCAGAGATCGCTACGCGTCTGCATCCATTGCTGCACCGCTTGTTTATCCGCCAGCTTACGAACACCCGTATGAGGAACAGGGTGCAATATTGAGCCGCTTATCGGTGGCGCAGACAGGTCTGTCTGTGAATCACCTCCGAAACAGCGCTGCCATTGGCGTAGTTGCGCATTCAACTGATCATAAATACCGTCATCTACGGCACTCACACCCTGCTGCCAATAACTATCATTCCATTGCGTTATCTGCTGTTGTAGTCGCGACATTTCCTCGTTTGCCCGATCTGCAGACCAGGCGGGACACGCGGCCCCGGCCCGCAAATGGCAGAACAGCAACGCCAGCACAATGCTTTTCCATAACCCCATACCGCCTCCGCCTGAAAATGCGTTTCCCGGCAGGTATAGCGCAAAGCCTCATCGAAACAGAGCGGCAAAAACTCATCCTGCGAACAGCTTTCCGGACATTTGCATGTATTGCTGCAAATCACCGATAAAACAGGAAACTGGTACGCAAAACGCAATAAACATGCGCAAAAAGTGTGACAAGGGCTACGTCACAAAGCGGCTACGTGTATAATAAGCTCGTATGTAGGCTCTCTTTCGACAATCACATACATTAAGATACTCATGGCTCAAGGCACGCTTTATATTGTTTCTGCCCCCAGTGGCGCGGGTAAATCCAGCCTGATTCAGGCTTTATTAAAGACCCAACCGTTGTATGACACCCAGGTTTCTGTTTCACACACCACGCGCGCACCGCGCCCGGGGGAAGTGCATGGTGAACACTATTTCTTTGTGAACCATGACGAATTCAGAACCATGATTGGCAGAGATGCGTTCCTGGAACACGCTGAGGTATTCGGCAATTATTACGGCACTTCGCGTGAGACGATTGAGCAAGTATTAGCATCCGGCGTAGATGTCTTTTTAGATATCGACTGGCAAGGTGCACAGCAAATTCGTGAAAAAATGCCGCATGCACGCAGCATTTTTATTTTGCCACCTTCTAAGATTGAACTGGACCGCCGTCTCCGCGGCCGCGGGCAGGATAGCGAAGAAGTGATCGCAAAACGTATGGCGCAAGCTGTTGCAGAAATGAGCCATTACGCCGAATATGATTATCTTATTGTGAATGATGATTTCGATACCGCCCTGGGCGATTTGAAAACCATCATTCGCGCCGAACGTCTGCGCATGAGCCGCCAAAAGCAGCGTCATGACGCTTTAATCAGCAAACTGTTGGCAGACTGAACCCACATTCAGTATCATGCCCAGTCATTTCTTCACCTGTGGAGCATTTTAAGTATGGCACGCGTAACTGTTCAGGACGCTGTAGAGAAAATTGGTAACCGTTTTGACCTGGTACTGGTCGCCGCGCGTCGCGCTCGTCAGATGCAGGTAGGCGGAAAGGATCCGCTCGTACCGGAAGAAAACGATAAAACTACCGTTATCGCGCTGCGCGAAATCGAAGAAGGTCTGATCAACAACCAGATCCTCGACGTACGTGAGCGCCAGGAACAGCAAGAGCAGGAAGCCGCTGAATTACAAGCCGTTACCGCTATTGCTGAAGGTCGTCGTTAATCACAAAGCGGGTCGCCCTTGTATCTGTTTGAAAGCCTGAATCAACTGATTCAAAACTACCTGCCGGAAGACCAGATTAAGCGTCTTCGGCAGGCGTATCTCGTTGCACGTGACGCTCACGAGGGCCAAACACGTTCAAGCGGTGAACCCTATATCACGCACCCGGTAGCGGTAGCCTGCATTCTGGCCGAGATGAAACTCGACTATGAAACGCTAATGGCTGCGCTGCTGCATGACGTGATTGAAGATACCCCTGCCACCTACCAGGATATGGAACAGCTTTTTGGTAAAAGCGTTGCTGAACTGGTAGAAGGGGTATCAAAGCTTGATAAGCTTAAGTTTCGCGATAAGAAAGAGGCGCAGGCCGAAAACTTTCGCAAGATGATTATGGCGATGGTGCAGGATATCCGCGTCATTCTCATCAAACTTGCCGACCGAACCCACAACATGCGCACGCTGGGCTCATTACGCCCGGATAAGCGCCGCCGCATCGCTCGTGAAACCCTCGAAATCTACAGTCCGCTGGCACACCGTTTAGGTATTCATCATATAAAAACCGAGCTAGAAGAGCTGGGTTTTGAAGCGCTGTACCCGAACCGCTATCGCGTGATTAAAGAAGTGGTTAAAGCCGCTCGCGGCAACCGCAAAGAGATGATCCAAAAAATCCTCTCGGAAATCGAAGGGCGTTTGCAAGAGGCAGGCATTCCGTGTCGCGTAAGCGGGCGTGAGAAGCATCTGTACTCGATTTACTGCAAAATGGTGCTCAAAGAGCAGCGTTTTCACTCCATCATGGATATCTACGCATTTCGCGTCATCGTTCATGATTCCGATACCTGCTATCGCGTACTCGGCCAGATGCACAGCCTGTACAAACCACGTCCTGGTCGCGTGAAAGACTATATCGCCATTCCGAAAGCGAACGGATATCAGTCTTTGCACACCTCAATGATCGGCCCTCATGGCGTCCCGGTTGAAGTACAGATTCGTACTGAAGACATGGACCAGATGGCGGAGATGGGTGTTGCAGCGCACTGGGCTTACAAAGAGCACGGCGGCGAAAGCAGCACCACTGCGCAAATCCGCGCTCAGCGCTGGATGCAAAGTCTGCTGGAACTGCAGCAGAGCGCCGGTAGCTCGTTTGAATTTATTGAAAGCGTCAAATCTGATCTCTTCCCGGATGAGATTTATGTTTTCACACCGGAAGGGCGCATTGTCGAACTGCCCGCCGGTGCAACGCCTGTCGACTTCGCCTACGCCGTGCATACCGATATCGGTCACGCCTGCGTTGGCGCCCGCGTCGACAGGCAGCCTTACCCACTTTCGCAGCCGCTCTCCAGTGGCCAGACCGTTGAAATCATTACCGCGCCAGGCGCTCGCCCCAATGCGGCATGGCTCAACTTTGTGGTCAGTTCAAAAGCTCGCGCCAAAATTCGCCAACTGCTGAAAAACCTTAAGCGCGATGATTCCGTCAGTCTGGGCCGTCGTCTGCTCAACCATGCCTTAGGCGGTAGCCGTAAACTGGCAGAGATCCCGCAAGAGAGCATCCAGCGTGAGCTTGAGCGCATGAAGCTCGCCACGCTTGACGATCTGTTAGCTGAAATCGGCCTGGGTAACGCCATGAGCGTGGTCGTTGCGAAAAACCTCCAGCAGGGTGAAGTGCCGGCAAATGCGCCAGCACAATCTGGTCATGGCCATCTGCCGATTAAAGGCGCAGACGGCGTGCTGATCACCTTCGCAAAATGCTGCCGTCCAATTCCTGGCGATCCAATCATTGCCCACGTCAGCCCGGGTAAAGGTCTGGTGATCCACCATGAGTCCTGCCGTAACATCCGTGGCTACCAGAAAGAGCCAGAGAAGTTTATGGCAGTGGAATGGGATAAAGAAACAGAGCAGGAATTCATCACCGAGATTAAGGTGGATATGTTTAACCACCAGGGTGCTCTGGCGAACCTGACGGCGGCAATCAACACGACCACCTCCAATATTCAGAGTCTGAATACGGAAGAGAAAGATGGCCGCGTGTATAGTGCCTTTATTCGCCTGACAGCACGAGATCGTGTGCACCTGGCGAATATCATGCGCAAAATCCGCGTCATGCCGGACGTGATAAAAGTCACCCGTAACCGAAACTAGTCTTATGAATGAACAGCGCTATGCACGTATCCGCGAGATGCTCGCACGTCGTCAGCCCGATCTGACCGTCTGCATGGAGCAGGTTCACAAACCTCATAACGTTTCTGCGATTATTCGTACTGCAGATGCGGTCGGCGTGCATGAAGTCCACGCCGTCTGGCCGGGTAGCCGCATGCGCACTATGCTCTCTTCTGCCGCAGGCAGTAACAGTTGGGTGCAAGTCAAGACCCACCCGACTATTGGCGATGCTGTCACACATTTAAAAAGCCAGGGTATGCAGGTTCTGGCAACCCATCTGTCAGATAACGCCGTGGATTTTCGCGAGATTGATTACACACGCCCCACCTGCATCCTGATGGGCCAGGAGAAAACTGGCATCACTCAGGAAGCGTTGGATCTGGCTGATCAGGACATCATCATTCCCATGACTGGCATGGTGCAGTCGCTGAACGTTTCTGTCGCCTCCGCGCTGATTCTGTACGAAGCACAGCGCCAGCGGCAAAACACGGGGATGTACCGACGAGAAAACAGCATGCTGCCACAAGATGAGCAGCAGCGTTTACTGTTTGAAGGCGGTTATCCGGTGCTGGCGAATGTCGCTAAGCGCAAAGGTCTTCCCTACCCTCACGTAAACACGCAGGGCGAAATTGAAGCCGATGCAACGTGGTGGGCCACTATGCAATCTGCGAGATAAACGCGATGAAAGGCCGTTTACTGGATGCCATCCCACTCAACTCTCTGACCGGCGTTGGCGCAGCGCAAAGCAGTAAACTGGCGAAAATTGGCCTGCACACCGTGCAGGACCTCCTGCTCCACCTTCCTCTGCGCTACGAAGATCGTACTCATCTTTACCCAATTGGCGAACTCTTGCCTGGCGTCTACGCCACCGTTGAAGGCGAAGTGTTGAACTGCAATATCACCTTCGGTGGCCGCCGGATGATGACCTGCCAGATAAGCGATGGCTCGGGTATTCTGACGATGCGCTTCTTCAATTTCAGCGCCGCGATGAAAAATAGCCTCGCGACCGGAAGACGGGTGCTGGCCTACGGCGAAGCCAAACGAGGGAAATATGGCGCCGAGATGATCCATCCGGAATATCGCGTACAGGGCGATCTCAGCACGCCGGAACTCCAGGAAACGCTCACGCCGGTTTACCCGACAACCGAAGGCGTGAAGCAGGCAACGCTGCGTAAACTGACCGATCAGGCGCTGGATTTGCTTGATACCTGCGCCATTGCCGAACTGCTACCACCGGAATTACTACAAGGGATGATGAGCCTGCCAGAAGCTCTGCGCACGCTGCACCGTCCACCGCCGTCACTCCAGCTAAGCGATCTGGAAACCGGACAACATCCGGCACAGCGACGTTTGATTCTGGAAGAACTGCTGGCCCACAACCTCAGCATGTTGGCGTTACGCGCCGGAGCCCAGCGTTTTCACGCCCAGCCGCTGAGCGCGAACGATACGCTGAAAAATAAGCTACTGGCAGCCCTCCCCTTTAAGCCAACCGGCGCACAGGCGCGGGTAACCGCCGAGATTGAACGCGACATGGCGCTGGATGTCCCGATGATGCGACTGGTACAGGGTGATGTTGGTTCCGGAAAAACGCTGGTTGCGGCACTTGCTGCTCTACGGGCAATTGCACATGGCAAGCAAGTTGCGCTGATGGCCCCCACCGAACTCCTGGCTGAGCAGCACGCAAATAACTTCCGCAACTGGTTTGCACCGCTGGGAGTTGAAGTGGGCTGGCTGGCCGGCAAGCAAAAGGGTAAAGCGCGTCAGGCACAGCAGGAAGCTATTGCCAGCGGCCAGGTACAGATGATTGTCGGCACTCACGCTATTTTCCAGGAACAGGTTCAGTTCAATGGTCTGGCTCTGGTTATCATCGACGAACAACACCGCTTCGGCGTGCATCAACGCCTGGCACTATGGGAAAAAGGTCAGCAGCAGGGTTTCCACCCGCATCAATTGATCATGACCGCCACGCCAATCCCACGCACGCTGGCGATGACCGCCTATGCCGATCTCGACACATCAGTGATTGATGAACTGCCTCCGGGACGTACACCGGTCACCACCGTCGCGATTCCGGATACCCGCCGCAGCGACATCATTGACCGTGTGCGTAACGCCTGCACGCACGAAGGACGTCAGGCGTACTGGGTCTGCACGTTGATCGAAG
This sequence comes from Citrobacter sp. HN-141, assembly GCF_033341895.1. Taxonomy (NCBI): domain Bacteria; kingdom Pseudomonadati; phylum Pseudomonadota; class Gammaproteobacteria; order Enterobacterales; family Enterobacteriaceae; genus Citrobacter; species Citrobacter sp. HN-141. The sequence continues at coordinate 8,529 of NZ_JAWPBF010000015.1, forward strand.
AGTCTGATTTACTGGAGGCCCAGGCAGCAGAGGCCACGTGGGAAGAACTTAAACTCGCTCTGCCGGAGCTTAATATTGGTCTGGTGCACGGGCGCATGAAACCTGCAGAGAAGCTGTCTGTCATGGCTGCGTTTAAACAGGGCGAAATGCATCTGCTGGTCGCCACTACAGTGATTGAAGTTGGCGTAGACGTACCTAACGCCAGCCTGATGATTATTGAAAACCCGGAGCGTCTGGGTTTAGCGCAGTTACACCAGCTGCGCGGCCGCGTCGGTCGCGGTGCAGTCGCTTCTCACTGCGTCCTGCTGTACAAATCACCGCTGTCAAAAACAGCGCAAAAGCGTCTGCAGGTGCTGCGAGACAGCAACGACGGATTCGTTATTGCGCAAAAAGATCTGGAGATCCGCGGCCCCGGTGAGCTGCTGGGTACACGCCAGACCGGAACGGCGGAATTTAAGGTGGCGGATTTACTGCGCGATCAGGCAATTATTCCGGAAGTTCAGCGCATTGCCCGCCATATTCACGAACGTTATCCACAGCAGGCAGTGGCGCTGATAGAGCGCTGGATGCCAGAAACTGAACGCTACTCCAACGCATAACCCTCTTCATCGCGGCGGTTATCACACCGCCGCACGGCCTTTATTGCGCAAAAATCGGCAACAGCAGATACAGCTTAATCACCAGCGCGTTGACGATATCGATAAAGAACGCCCCCACCATCGGCACCACCAGAAACGCCATATGTGATGGACCAAAACGTTCGGTAATCGCCTGCATGTTGGCTATCGCTGTCGGCGTTGCGCCGAGGCCAAAGCCACAGTGCCCGGCAGCCAGCACCGCCGCATCGTAGTTCTTACCCATCAGGCGCCAGGTGACAAAAATCGCATACAGCGCCATGAAAACGGTCTGTACGACAAGGATTGCCAACATTGGCAGCGCCAGCGAGGCCAGTTCCCACAGCTTGAGGCTCATTAACGCCATTGCCAGGAACAGCGACAGGCTGACGTTACCAAGTACCGAAACCGCACGCTCAAACACCCGATAAAAGCCCAGTAGCGCCAGACCATTACTCAGGATCACACCGACAAACAGTACGCAGACGAAGGTCGGCAGTTCCAGCACCGTTCCCACCAACATTTGCGCAACGATTTTGCCCACCGTCAGGCAGATAGCAATCAGCGCGATGGTTTCAATCAGCACCAGCGAAGTGATGATGCGCCCAACATCCGGCTTTTCAAACGCAGTCGGTACTGCCTGATCGTCCGGCATACCATCCGGAGTCGTGGAGTGTTTTACCAGATAGCGCGCAACAGGCCCACCGATCAAGCCGCCCAGCACCAGGCCGAACGTTGCGCATGCCATTGCCACTTCAGTTGCATTAGCGAAACCATAGCGTTCAATAAACAGCTTGCTCCACGCCGCTCCAGTTCCGTGCCCACCAGAGAGCGTTATCGAACCGGCAATCAGGCCCATCAGCGGGTCGAGACCCAGCAGGCTCGCCATACCGATACCAATAGCGTTCTGCATTAATAGCAGCCCAACAACCACAATCAGAAAGATGCCCACCACGCGGCCACCCGCGCGCAGGCTGGCAATATTGGCGTTCAGGCCGATAGTTGCGAAGAACGCCAGCATCAGCGGATCGCGCAACGTCATATCAAAATTGACCTCCCAGCCCATGCTTTTTTTCAGCACCAGCAACGCGATCGCCACCAGCAATCCACCTGCTACAGGTTCGGGAATCGTATATTTTTTCAGGAAAGAGACAGACTGGACGAGCTTACGCCCCAGCAGCAACACCAGGGTTGCAGCAACCAGTGTTGATAATGTATCGAGGTAAAACATATACAGCTCCATTAGTGCGCTTTGCAGTTCTGCTACGCACGATTCATTCCAGGTCGATTTTTAGCTCTTAATGAGTTATCGGGGTGGATTTTAAGCAGAAAATGATGAAAAGTTATATAAAAATGTTTGTTTATCCGTTTTAAATATTAAGAATAGTTACTCGCAAACGTTTGCTTTTCTGTCCTGGTCAGATAAAATCACCGCTTTTCCACCATGGGATTGCCTCTGATGTCCGTTAACGCCGTAGAGTCGACAAATGCGCAACCGGTTGCGCAGACTCACAACAGTGAACTGATTTACCGTCTTGAAGATCGCCCCCCGTTAGCCCAGACCCTGTTTGCCGCCTGTCAGCATCTGCTGGCCATGTTCGTCGCGGTGATCACCCCTGCTCTGTTAATTTGCCAGGCGCTTGGTTTACCGGCTCAGGATACTCAACACATTATCAGTATGTCGCTGTTCGCCTCCGGCGTGGCTTCTATCATTCAGATCAAAGCCTGGGGACCGGTAGGTTCAGGGCTGTTATCCATTCAGGGCACCAGCTTTAACTTTGTTGCGCCGCTGATTATGGGCGGTACGGCGCTAAAAACCGGTGGCGCCGATATCCCAACCATGATGGCGGCGTTGTTTGGCACACTGATGCTGGCAAGCTGCACCGAGATGGTTATCTCGCGTGTATTGCATCTGGCACGTCGTATTATTACTCCGCTGGTCTCAGGGGTGGTAGTGATGATCATTGGTCTGTCACTGATTCAGGTGGGCCTGACATCGATTGGCGGCGGTTACGCGGCAATGAGCGACAACACCTTTGGCGCACCGAAGAATTTGATGCTAGCTGGTGTCGTGCTGGCGCTGATTATCATTCTTAATCGCCAGCGCAACCCATACCTGCGCGTTGCGTCACTGGTGATTGCCATGGCGGCGGGCTACCTGCTGGCCTGGTTTATGGGCATGTTGCCACAAAATACCGCGCCGGTAAGTCAGGATCTGATCATGGTACCAACGCCGCTGTACTACGGTCTGGGCATTGACTGGAGCTTACTGCTACCGCTGATGCTGGTCTTTATGATCACCTCGCTGGAGACCATCGGTGATATTACGGCCACCTCCGATGTCTCCGAACAGCCGGTTTCTGGTCCGCTGTATATGAAACGCCTGAAAGGCGGCGTGCTGGCGAACGGTCTGAACTCGTTTGTTTCCGCCGTATTCAACACCTTCCCGAACTCCTGCTTCGGTCAGAATAATGGGGTCATCCAGTTAACCGGCGTTGCCAGCCGCTATGTTGGTTTTGTAGTGGCGCTGATGCTGATCGCGCTGGGTCTGTTCCCGGCAGTCAGTGGCTTTGTACAACATATCCCTGAACCTGTTCTGGGCGGGGCAACGCTGGTAATGTTCGGGACTATCGCCGCCTCCGGGGTACGCATCGTGTCACGTGAACCGCTGAACCGCCGCGCCATCCTGATTATCGCACTGTCGCTGGCTGTTGGTCTCGGCGTCTCCCAGCAACCGCTGATCCTGCAGTTTGCGCCTGACTGGGTAAAAAACCTGCTCTCTTCCGGCATTGCTGCTGGCGGTATTACCGCTATTGTTCTGAACCTGATTTTCCCGCCAGAGAAAGCGTAAGCGAAATGCGGCGTTGATTCTGAATCAACGCCGCTGTAACGCTCTTTCACCATTCCCGCCTTGAGGATTGCGCGTAAATCGTGCATAACTTGACTATGTGCACTTCGCGGGATGGAAGACCATGAAATTTATTGGAAAGCTGCTTATTTACGTGCTGATCGCCTGTGCAGTGGCGATCCTCGGCCTTTATTTTCTACTGCAAACCCGTTGGGGTGCGGAGCATGTCAGCGCCTGGGTGTCAGAGAACAGCAGCTACCATCTGGCATTTGATACCATCGATCACCGGTTTTCTTCCCCTTCCCATATTCTGCTGGAAAACGTCACCTTTGGCCGGGATGGTCAGCCCGCAACGCTGGTCGCTAAAACGGTTGATATTGGCCTGAGCAGTCGTCAGATCACCGACCCGTTGCACGTTGACACCATCTTGTTGCAAAACGGTACGCTCAATCTTTCTCAACACACTGCGCCGCTTCCGTTCCAGGCCGATCGCCTGCAGTTACAGGATATGGCACTAAACAGCCCCGGCAGTGAGTGGAACCTGAGCGCGCAACGCGTGAACGGCGGCGTTATTCCCTGGAACCCTGAAGCGGGTAAAATTCTCGGCAACAAAGCGCAAATTCAGCTCAGCGCCAGTTCATTAACGCTTAACGACGTTCCAACCACTAACGTGCTAATTGAAGGCAGCATTGACCATGACCGCGTGACGCTTAGCAATATTGGCGCAGACGTGGCGCGTGGGGCATTAACCGGCGTGGCGCAGCGCAATGCTGATGGCAGTTGGGTAGTGGAGAATCTGCGGTTAAATGATATCCGGCTACAAAGTGATAAATCACTGGTCGATTTTTTCGCACCGCTAACCACGATTCCGTCCCTACAAATTGGTCGTCTTGAGGTGACGGATGCCCGTCTGCAAGGTCCTGACTGGGCAGTAACAGACCTCGATCTGAGTTTGCGCAATATGACCTTCAGCAAGGACGACTGGCAAACTCAGGAAGGGAAGCTGTCGATGAACGCCAGTGAGTTTATCTACGGTTCACTGCACTTTTTCGATCCGATTCTGAACGCCGAGTTCTCACCGCAGGGCATTGCGCTGCGCCAGTTCACCACCCGCTGGGAAGGCGGTATGGTCAGAACATCCGGAAACTGGATGCGCAGCAACAAAGCGCTAGTCCTCGATGATGCTGCCATTGCCGGTCTGGAATACACGCTGCCGGAAAACTGGAAGCAGCTGTGGATGAAACCCCTGCCAGCGTGGCTAAACAGCCTGACGCTCAAAAAATTCAGCGCCAGCCGCAATCTGGTGATTGATATCGACCCGAGTTTCCCATGGCAGCTCACCGCGCTGGACGGCTACGGTGCTAGCCTCGGGTTGGTACAGAACAATCAGTGGGGGATCTGGAGTGGTAGCGCCACGCTCAATGCCGCAGCTGCGACGTTTAACCGTACCGACGTGCGCCGACCTTCTCTGGCCCTCGCCGCGAACAGCAGCACGATCAATATCAGCGAGCTAAGTGCCTATACGGAAAAAGGACTGCTGGAGGCCACCGCCAGCATTTCGCAACTGCCTCAGCGCCAGACGCAGGTCAGCCTGAACGGGCGCGGCGTGCCAATAACGATCCTGCAGCAGTGGGGCTGGCCCGCACTGCCGCTTTCCGGCGATGGCAACATCCAGCTTACCGCCAGCGGCAATATTCAGGCCGATGCGCCGCTCAAGCCAACGGTCAACGGTCAGTTGCATGCGGTAAACGTGGAGAAACAGCAGGTAACGCAAACCATGCAGGCGGGCGTGGTTTCGGGGAGTGAAGTCACTGCACCACCACCTGCACAATGATTTATTGCCCGGTGGCGCTTCGCTTACCGGGCCTACTCACGCTCATAAACGAATATATTCACTGCACAACAGCCATTTCACCGGCTCGTCCTCTTCAATCGCCGGGAAGCGACCGCCAGGTTCCAGAAAGTGGTTGTCATGCTGGTCGTCATTGACCATCGAGATTTCCCAGCCCAATACAAACGCTTTCTCAGCCCAGAAACGATGATACAAACGGGGTGGTAGACAGATGCCTTGCCCTGGTTTCAACACCAGCGTTTCGCCGGGCTTAACGGTTCGCCGCTGACCATCCACACTTACCTCAACAATACGCTGCGCGTCATACTGCGCATCGGGCGTGGCCCATGCCAGCTGCATACATAAATCACCGCCGCCGCGATTGACAATATCTTCCATTTTATGGGTGTGAAAATGCCATGGCGTTTGTTGATCCTGCTGAATTTGCAGCATCTTTTCGGCATACGGTTTGGGGTAGTTTGCCGAACCCAACACGCCATTGCGCAACGTCAGCAGCGTGAGCCCGCTTTGCGCAAAATCACCACGACCAAAATCGGTGACATCCCAGCCCAGCTGGAGATCGCGCACTTCACGCCACAGAGTTTGATCCTGTTGCCGCCAGGCGTCGACGGTAAAATACGCAAAGTCAGGCAGACAGATTCGAAAAGTCTCGGCGATGGCATGCGCTTTATCAACGGCATAATTAATTTGTGAACGCTTCATTCCACTTTTCCTTGTCGCGAAAGAGGCGGGTTTCCCCGCCTGCATGCCGTTAGTAAAGTGATGCTTTGCCAGTAGATCCAAACAGCTTCATTTTATGGCGGATCACATCCCGTGCGGCGCTAATCGCTTCCGGGTAAATCACGTTCGGGTCCCACCAGGTTTCTTTCGCCAGAATTTCACGCACCTTCTGGAAGTAGGCATACTTCATATCGCTGGAAATATTGATTTTTCCCACGCCCAGCGTGACGGATTCGGCAATCTCCGCATCCGGGTTCGCCGAGCCGCCGTGCAGCACCAGCGGAATATCCAGCCGCCCGGCGATATCACGCAGAATGTTCATTTGCAGCTCTGGCTGCATTCCTTTCGGGTAGATCCCGTGGGCGGTACCAATCGCTACCGCCAGAGTGTCGGCTCCGGTACGGGCGATAAAATCCTGCGCCTGAGCAGGATCGGTGTAAGTGACTTTTGATACGCCGCCTTCCACTGACGTTCCGGTCTGGCCGATCGTTCCCAACTCCCCCTCAACCGAGACACCTACCGCATGCGCCAGCTTGACTACTTCGCGGGTCAGGGCCACGTTTTCCTCATAGGGCAGCAGCGAACCGTCGATCATCACCGAGGTAAACCCACACTGAATCGCCCGCAGGACATGTTCCACCGATGCCCCATGGTCCAGATGCAGAGTAAAGGGAACCGGGCTGCGCATCGTGATATCGCGGACATAACTAAAAAACGCATCACCGACGAAATCATGTTCGCTGGGGTGAATGGAGATAATTGCCGGCGTGTTGGTTGCTTCCGCCTCTTCGACCACTGCACGCACAAAGCAGCTATCCGCCACGTTGAAGGCGCCAATAGCAAAACCGTGCTGACGAGTAGGCTGCAGTAATTCTTTCATCGAAACTAACATGTTAATTCTCCAGTTTCAGGGTGTAGAAAGCCCTGCCAGTGCGTCATCGCAGAGGCATAGAAGGCGTTACAGAAAATGAATCAGGCTTTGCCGATAGCGCCGCTGGCCTGCAGGTACGGAATAATGGCTTCTTCGCAGGCCTGTTCCATCAGGGCCAGGGCATCAACAAGTTCACAGGATTTGTCGCGACACAGGGTATGTAGCAATGCGGCTTTTCCAGCTTCAAAAACCGCCGCGCCAACGTTAATTTTGGCGACGCCAAACATCGGACAACGCTGTAGCTGGTCAAACGGCGTACCGCTGCCGCCATGTAGCGCCAGTGGCACCGTCGATGAACGGGCAATCTCTTCAAGGCGCTGGAAATCAATCGCCGGTGTCACACCCGGCGCGTACATACCGTGCGCCGTACCGACCGACACCGCCAGCACGTCGATCCCGGTCTGCTGGATAAACGGCCCAACGTCAGCAGTCTGGGTCATCAAATCAACGTTCGTCGCGTGGTCGTAGCGTGGAGCATCGGCAAGATGGCCCAACTCACCTTCCACACACAGCGAGACGCTGGCAGCCAGATCCACAACCGCACGGGTCTGACGAATGTTTTCTTCCAGCGCAAACGCCGAAGCGTCGATCATCAAGCCACTAAACCCGGCGCGAAAAGCCTGGCGGATGCGTACAGGATCTTTGCCGTGGTCCAGTGCCAGCACGACCGGCACCGAGGCTTCATCCGCCAGCGTTTTGACGACCGCAGCGGCTATCGGGGCCGGAAAATGGTCCAGATGCCCCTGATACAGATTCAGAATAATGGGCGCACGGTGTTTCTCTGCCACCCGTACCGCCGCACGGGCGCTTTCCAGGTTCATACAGTTGATGGCCAGCAGCGCGTACTGCTCGCGCCAGGCTTTGGTCACCATGCTTTTCATATCGGCAAACATACGGCCTCCGGTTATTCCAGGGTGAAGGTGATTTCTTCGTCTTTCAGCTTCTGATCGCTGAGTTCGTCAAACTCCTCGTCACGCTCAGTCACCGGTTTCTTCCACAGTGAGAGCATCACACCGCAAATCACCGTACCGATCCCCAATGCCAGACAAAACAGCAGCGGGTGCGTGAAGAGTGGGACCACGAACATGCCGCCGTGCGGAACCGGACTTTCGACACCCCATACCATAATCAAGCCGCCCGCCACCGCTGATGCCACCACACAGGACCCGACCACGCGCAACAGGTCACGCGCCGCAATCGGTATAACGCCTTCGGTAATCATGCAGATCCCCATCGGGAATGCCGCCTTCAGCGCCTCGCGCTCCGCACGGGTGTACTTGTGGCGCGTCAGCAGGAAGGAGAGCGTAATGCCGAACGGTGGAATCATTGACCCGACAAACTTGACCGCTTCAGGACCATACACGCCGCTAACCAGCATGCCATCCGCAAACAGCGACATGGTTTTATTTACCGGTCCGCCGAAATCGAATGTCGCCATTGCGCCGAGGATCGCCCCCATCAGAAAACGGGACCCACCCTGCATGGACTCCAACAGATGAATCAACGCATCCTGCAGCCAGGCAATCGGCTTGCCGATCAGCGTCATCATCAACAGGCCGCCAATCACGGTACTCAACACCGGTAGCACCATGATGGGCATCAGACCCTGCATTGACTGTGGTAAACGGATATAACGTTTCAACAGCAGAACGGTGTAGCCAACCAGAAACCCGCCAAGCATTCCGCCAATAAAACCGGTATGAATTTCGCCACAGACAAAACCGACAATCAGACCCGGCGCAAATCCGGGGCGATCGGCAATGGAGTAGGCAATCGCCGCGCTAATCAGCGGTACAATCAGCCCCATCCCCCAACCGCCTATCTGGTTGAGCATCCAGGGTATTGTCCCTGTTTTTTCACCCACGTTAGTACCGCCAAGTATTTGCCCCAGGGCAATACAGATCCCAGCGGCAACAATTAACGGGATCATCCACGAAATCCCCGTTAACAAATGCTTTTTAATTTCCTGAGATAGCGGAATTTTATTTTCACTCATGTGAAATCCCTCCAGAATGAGGATCGCTACTGGTTTGTGTTAACTAATGATTTTTCGACCTTTTCAAGAAACTGAATCGGCGATTTTATGACTATCTCCGTTTTCACTCGCACAATGCGCTTATTTGAAAATCGTTCCTCCCCTTTTATTTTGACATCTACGGCAAGAATCACGACATCAGCCGCAGAAATATCTTCTGTCAGCAGTTCGTTTTCTGTGCCAATGGTGCCCTGGGTTTCAACTTTTATATTATGGCCAAGCGCTTTAGCACCTTTAATTAGCTTTTCACGGGCAATATAGGTGTGCGCAATACCCGCCGTACAGGCGGCAACACAAACAATATTCATAACATGCTCCACTTTTTATTTAGCAAACATTGGATTCAGCATATTGGCTAAATAGCTCAATAATTTTTTGTGGACTGCTTTCGACCAGTAATTGTTCAATAATGTCTTCGTCAGCCAGTGCTCCGGCAACCTGCGAGAGCAGACGAATATGCGTGGTGTTCTGATCTTCAAGACGGACGGCAAACAAAATAATGCACCGCACATTGCTGCCATCCAGCGTTTCCCAGGGAATATCCTGCCGGGTACGCCCAATAGCCAGCGTCGTATTGATCACCGCTGATGATTTTCCGTGCGGGATCGCAATATGATTTTCGAAGCCGGTCGAGCCTTCTGACTCACGCTGCCAGACATCCTGAATAAACGTTTCGCGACAGCTAATTGCTCCATCTTTTTGCAGAATATCTGTCAGTTCCTCAATAGCCTCCGTTTTGCTTGTGGCCTTCATGTCCAAAATAACGCGATTTGTATTGAGTATTTTCGTGATGTCCATCAATCATACCTCATGGAGTTCAGACATTAATTTTCAACGACCAGCGACGTCGCCCGATGTAATTTTTCCGTAATAACCGTTTCTGTTACCCGCTTAATATCCGCATCATTGAAGAAGGCAGTGACATACACGACCGGCATGGCAACTGCGGGTAAATTAATCGTCGATACCACCAGTTCAATATCGTCCGTCAGTACAGAGGGCAAACTACCTGCCGACACCACGCCAACAATGGTCCAGTCCGGAAAGGCACGCAGAATGCGGCTCTTGAGTAAATGGGAGGTGCCAATACCGGTCGAGCAGACCAACAGCACACGCTTACGCGCCATCTGGCGCTCCATTGCCGCCTGAAAGTGGACGGTAAGATATCCCACCTCATCTTCCGATACCGCCCGCTCGCCCCAACCGCTAAACACCCGATTCACCGCGCATTGGGTCAACCGCCACACGTCCTGCAGCTCGCCTTTGATATCCTCCAGCAGCGGATTGCGAATGCGGATCTGGTAGTTAAGCCGGTTAATCAGCGGCTTAATATGAATCAGTAATCCGTCATATAGCGCACTATCCTGACTGAGATCGCTGTCGACCATCTCGGCGAAGGTGGCAATCAGTCGATGGGTAATCAACCGCGCTTCATCGCTGGAGTGCATATGGCCAATGACGCTTACATCGTTATGCTCTTCAATCACAACGCCAGACGAGATAATATATTGATAAATAAACCAGACTTCGTCTTCCGGCAGTGAATGGGCTATACGTTTTTCGATACGTTGAATCATGCGGCTGGCAATCGAGAAAATGCTCTCATCACATGAAGTGATATTTTCATCTTTTCTCGGTAAGGCATTTCCACGCGTGATGCGATACATCATGATCAGAATATGGGTAAAAATATTGACGTAATACGGTTCGCCTAACGACCAGCACAGATCATTCTCCATTTCCTGCAACAGCGTCTGGACAAATAAAACATCTTCCTCACCAAAATAATGGACTAGCGCTTTATAGCTCCCCGGGTCAAGACGTGAATAAACCACACTACCGGGTTCATTATGGTTAATCACACCGTTGATCAGTGACGCCATCGCCTGGCGCACGCCGCTCTCGCTACCTTCGATGTGCGTACCGCTCTGACTGCGAATCAACGACAGGCCCAGTGGGGTAATCCAGGATTCAATTACTTTTAGATCGTTAACAATCGATGTGCTACTAATGAAATAACGTTCGGATAATTTACTGATCGAGGTTTCATGTGGCGTTTCGCTTAATAGTTGTGACGCTATCTTGACGCGCCGTGAGTTATTCATCATGCCGTCAGCATCATCACCCTCCGTCCCTAATAACTGATCTAAATATAAAAGATCGGTAATATTATCGGCACTTAATATCACACCTGCGCCAGCACGCTTATCAATAGCTATTTTCCATTCCGACAACCACTGTTCCAGTAAACGCAGGTCGCGTTGTACGGTCTTTTCCGAAACAGATAAATGCTCAGCAATTTTCAGCAGTGTGACATATTCCTTCCTGGACAGAAGGAATTTTAATAATCTGTTTTGTCGCGAGGTAATCATTTGCATTATTTACCCTTATTACATACCAGATTAAATATCTATACCCGTCATACTTCAGGCTGCATGTGCGTTGGCTTTTGAGTTACTCGTCTCATCCATGAGACTCGCCCTTAAGGGCCGTCGCTCCGCGACGTTCAAATCTGTTCCCGACAGATATGTCGCTCACCCCAGTCACGTACTTATGTACGTTCAGGGGATTTGCTGCGTCACCGCCTTCCTGCAACTCGAATTATTTAGGTTATAAAGAAGCGTTTATGCTCCACGTGTAATCCGTGATGATAAATATAAAAGGACTACGGTGATGCAACAATACTAAATCGTGTCCTGTATTCCGGACAGAAATAAGACAAAAAAGGGAAATCGTGAGATATTTACAGCGCAGATCACATTTTCTTCAGGTATTAGAGTGACAGCGCTCGCAAATATGGATAGGTAAAAATTTAAGTCAGAATATTTTTTCTTTTCAGATCTGGAACGCTGTACGCATCGTGGGCCGGATATGACGCAATGCGTCGTCATCCGGCACCGCGTTCACATGTACTTATAGGGGTATCGTCAGCCTATCTTCCTCACCTGGCATAACCACCGTTCCCCACGCCCTGCACACAGACCAGGCCAAACGGCAGCGCGCCAAACAGCACCCACGGGCGGAATTTCCCCCAGCGTGAACGAGTGCGGTCGGCAAGCAGTCCCATACAAGGGTCTGAGATAGCATCCAGCGCGCGAGCCAGTAAGAACATCGTGCCGACAAAACCGGCCGGGATACCAAAAATATCGGTATAGAAGAACATCATATATAACATAACGTTATAAAGATGATGTGGCTGGCGGCATCACCCATACCGTAGCCAATCTTCTCTTTAACGGCAAAATATCACTTTTCATTACGCATCCTTGTTAGCACTTTCACACGCACTGCTACCGGTTACAGTTCTTGTAAACCATCCCTGTGAGCGCGGGTATTGCGATATCTCGTTATCAAATTACGATTCTTTTTTCTGCGATCGGGGTAGCGTCGAAAAATGCGTCGAAGTGTAAGCGATGGATTTTGTAGGGATTTATTCGAAACTGGTCATGGTAAGGAGAAAGGGAAGTTAAAAAAGTGAGTGAGGGGGTGTGGAAACCGTAGGAAGTAGCTATAATGCGCCCCGCCTCCATGTAGCAATCGAGGCGCGGAAGATCGTCATCTCCGGTGAGGTGGCTGGACTTCAAATCCAGTTGGGGCCGCCAGCGGTCCCGGGCAGGTTCGACTCCTGTGATCTTCCGCCAAAATTCCTCCGCCACCATCCGAGAAAGTCTAAAAATCCTTTATTTTCAAAGCATATAGTAAATCACTCATCCGTAACCGTCCGACAAGTTCTCCCTGAATCCATGAAAAATATGTATAGTGATGTGTATAGATTTTTTATACACATTTTTGACTTATACACATGCCACTAACAGACATACAAATTAAACGAGCAAAGCCCCAAGACAAGCCATACACATTGAACGACGGACAAGGCCTGTCATTGCTTATCAATCCCGATGGCTCGAAGGGCTGGCGTTTCCGTTTCCGCTTTGCCGGAAAAGCGCGGTTAATGTCATTTGGTAGCTACGACCTTGTGAGCCTAGCTGAAGCACGTGAGAAGCGTGAGACCGCTCGTAAGCAAGTTGCCAATAGCATTGACCCGGTTGAGGAACGCAAAGCCCAAAAGCTGGCACAGCAGCTCTCAACAGAAAACTCATTCGAAGCTATATGTCGGGAGTGGCACTCAAATAAAGCCGATCGCTGGACAGTGGCCTACCGCGAAGAAATCATTAAAACATTTGAGCAAGATGTTTTCCTGTTCATCGGTAAACGCCCGATAAATGAGATCAAACCTCTGGAACTGCTTGAGGTACTACGAAGAATAGAGAAGCGTGGAGCACTGGAGAAGACTAGAAAAGTGCGCCAAAGATGTGGCGAGGTCTATCGCTATGCAATCATAACTGGCCGTGCTGAGTACAACCCTGCGCCTGATTTAGCCATTGCTCTGGCCGTTCCGAAGCAAAAACACCATCCTTTCTTATCCGCAGAAGAGTTGCCTCATTTTATTCGAGATCTGGAAGCGTATACCGGCAGCATCATAACTAAGAATGCGACAAAAATCGTCATGTTAACCGGTGTACGAACCCAAGAGATGCGTTTTGCTACATGGGATGAGGTTGACCTTGAGAAAGGTATATGGGAAATACCAGCAGAACGGATGAAAATGCGTAGGCCTCACATTGTTCCTTTATCTACTCAGGTAGTCGATCTATTTAAGCAGCTCAAACCTATTACCGGCCATTACCCTTATATCTTTATTGGCAGGAACAACCGCAGCAAACCGATCTCGAAAGAAAGTGTTTCCCAAGTGATTGAGTTACTTGGTTACAAAGGACGCGCTACAGGTCACGGTTTTCGCCATACCATGTCAACAATATTGCATGAACAGGGATTTGATAGTGCGTGGATTGAAATGCAGTTGGCGCATGTGGATAAGAACAGTATTCGTGGAACTTATAATCATGCGCTGTATCTTGAAAAGCGTAGAGGAATGATGAACTGGTATAGTAATTATATTTACAATTGCCTAAAAATTTAGTGAGCATTAACTTTAAATAATAAAGCCCCGTGATGGGGCTTTATTTATTTCTTGCTAGCCTTTAACTTTCCCGAAACAAATCCTGAAGTAGCTAGAGTCCTGAAGGATTTTGACGATACTTCATCACCACCTAGTAAATTACGTTTCCATTCAGGCCAATCATTAACATTCTTCTTAGTTTCAACTATATGTTTAATAAACTTATTTTCGTTATTCATAATCAAACCCCTATAATATTTGCAAATAAGTTAACAGAAATCTGTTCTCTTTCCAAGTAGGAAATTGGCAGGAGCGTATTTCTTAAATTTGCGGTTGCTTCATCCCACTCTAACACATCACCATTGCGATCTTTTCTTTTTATTTTATTCCCGTTCCCATTAACAAGTGAAAATAAATTGAAGTAGACCCTAGGTCCAATACCAATGAATGGTTCAAATAATACCTTGCCAGAGTCATTGTAGTCGCTGCTTATAGATTCAGAATGGAATTCATAAGCTTTACTTTTAGGATAAGGTTCAATGTAGACAACCCTTTTTATGCCAGAAGCAATTATATGTTTTGCGCAATTATGACAGGGGAAAGTTGTGCAGTAAATATTTGCATCCTGTGTACTTGTTTGAGTTCTTGCACAAGCCAAAATAGCTTCCATTTCCGCATGGACAACTCGCCCATACTCAGTAATATCTTGAATTAAACTGTCTTGCAGAACCTTCTTAACTTTTCCTTGAGAATTTTTAGGCAATTTACCAAGTATGTCTTCTATTATTTGATTCTTTTGTTTAGCATTGGAATCATGTCCTCGTACATAATCTCTTCCATTTGGAAAATCTTCGTATGAACCTTTTGCCTCATTAAATTCTGGCCAATATAATCCACCTCCAAACTTCGGAACATCATTCGCTCCTGTAGACATAATTGCATAATTCTTTGCTAATACAGCACCAACTTGTCTTGACAAGTCAGCTGACCTCAAAGCTGATGAAAAAGCCATATACATAGCAAACTCATCGAAAGTAGGTGTTATAAAGGGATTTCCGAAAAGAAGATCGAAAGTCCTTTTGATATCATTATTTAATTTGTCATCGCGACCATCTTGACTTAAAAAGAAATCAGCTAAATGAAAACTATCTCGTGTATGCTGTCCATGTCCTGCACCTTCATCCTCATCTCGTTGAATTAGCTTTCTTGCTTCCTCTTCGGGAATCCCTTTATTTTTATTCAAATTATCAAATCTGCGTTGCTCATCTGAAAATACACCGAAAAGTAAGAATCCAGCTCCATATATCTCCCTTAGTTTATGTACCTCTTCGGGATGTTTTATCGAATTTATTATATATGCCACTCCTTTTATATTTGACGATGAGTGTTGCATACCCTCCCTGATTTCATTTATTTTTGCTATAGCCCCAAGCGCTAATATATGATTACAATCACTATCCCTTCTTAAACTATTCCCTTTAGTCATCAGGTCATCTATCCTTTGATAATCTGATGTATAATCACGATCCTCAGTTAATGGTATTATGACATCTTTCGAAATCCTTACTTCTGCACATCTAAACTTATATAATGCAAGTCTCTCTTTTATTTTTATTGTAATGGACTCAAGATTTGTTCCTACCGAACTAACAAGACCAATAACCAATTCATCTAGCGGTCTTGTGGTCCTCTTTTCACTACCCCCTTCCAAGATAGTTGCGGAATCCTTTGGCAACTCTGATATCTTATTAATTTTCAATTTTTAATCCTCACTCCTAAACTCAGGCCACAGAATTATTCTATAATAATTATTTCCTGATAAATCTACAATCTAATCATATTTTTGTTATGTATAGCCCATTTTTATCAAAACTAACAATAACCTTTACTTTGAAGCAATTCTTTCAGTTTTTAACTTTTCAAGCACAGCTCTTTGCAAGAGACAATCGTTTCAACACTCAGCGCGCAATGCTCTCCCCGCCACGCCTGCCCGCTTCTTGGGGCGCTTTTAATGCAGGTGCATGAAGTGGCTCAGGCCGCGCCGCGACTGGCGCTGGTCGGGAGTACAGGAGCGGGAAAACGCATGCAAAACCATGCACCCTTTGGATGCATGGCTTAATTCGGGAAAAATGGCGGGAATTACGAGGATTTTTTGACAGGTTACGGCGCGGCCAGTTCGGCGCGTCGACGGGTGTAAATCATGCTCTGTGCAGGGGTGAATTTTTCACGATTATCATCCCGCGAAGGCGCGTCAGGCCTGTATCCGATGGCCATTAAAATATCGCTATCCTGTGCCGAATAATTAATTTCATTTCCTGCGGCCAGCCAGACGGAAAGAGCTTCTCGCAGGTATGCTACTGAACGGTCAAGCGCACGGTTTTTTATCATCGTGGGCTGGTTCTTAATTCCCATCAGCTCGGGTGCCAGTGCGGCGGCCAGCTCCGCGCCGTTCTGCTGCATAAAATCGTACAGCCGGTTACGGATGCTGATGCGCTGCACCTCCTCATGCGAGGAAATGTAGCGACCGGCGGCCTGATTAATCTCCCATTTTTTTACGTCAATAATATCTCGCAGCGTCTGTAATCTGCGGGAACCTGATGCGTTGTCATCCAGCAATAATTCCTGATATTCCTGTTCTGCGGCGGTCAGTTCGGCTTTACAGTTCAGCCACGCCGTTTTGTTCGTCTGACAGGCATCGAACGCCTGCTGTAAGGTCAGGGTGGTCACGGGTTGTCTCTCCTGATTAATGGTGGAACGGTGAGCTGTAGCAGCTTTTTACCCGGCGGGGTGTAACGGGTACTGTCGGCACCGGTGCGGGTTTCTCATCGACGACCGGGGAACGGATCACCTCAAAGATGGACTCATGCGTTTTGAATGTCGCCGAGCAGTGCACATTCTGGCACTGGAGGTAACTCTCTTTGACGCTGTCAGACATATAGCGGCTGGTGCGAACGTGGGCCGCTGTGCGACAGAAAGGGCAGCGCATCATGACAGTAACCCTCGTGCTTTCAGATCGGCTTCACGTTCCTGCATTTTTTCCTGCCAGACTTTTCGCTGACCGGGCGTGGCCGCAACGTCATGCTCCATATGTGGCAGCGTGGAGGCCGCCAGCCCTGTTTTAAAAAGCACTGGTTCATCAGTCAGACGGATATTGCAGTCATTCACCGCCTGCTCAAGCCATGATTTCACCTTATGCATAACGGCATGCTCTGGTTCGACATAGCCCTGATGCCCGATGGTGTTGGCAAGCGGATTTTCTTTAACCAATATGCTGAGTTTCATTGCTCTAACGAGTGCGCCGCAGGTTTCACGTAGGGCGGCATCGAGTTCATGCTCTGCATACTGGCTGAGTACGCCGTGATGCGCCTGACGGTATGTTCTGGCCGTGCGGTCACAGGCTCCCCGAAGGCTGTCCAGCTCGAAAGACAGCACCTCAGCCATGTTGTCACATTCCAGTGCCAGCTCCCGCCGTGCCACGCGCGCAATATGGCGTTGTTTCAGCTCGTCGGTAATGACAGCACCACCGGCACGAAAGGCGGTGCGCCATGCACCGGAATCATTGCCGTTTTCCTGCTCCAGTTCAGTTTTTTGCGTTTTCACCTGGCTGATGGCCGTCGTGGTTTCGTCCATGCGTCGGGCATTGGTCAGATGTGCTTCTCTGGCCGTCTCAAGACTTTCTATTGCGGGTTTAAGGTAGTCGGGAATAACAGCGGTCTGAGTCATGTCGGGTCTCCTCTTCGTTTCAATCTGAGGAGATTCTGCCGCGCCGGACACAACAACACGATTCATTGCCGTTGTGGCAAAAATGGCACAAACAGACCTTAAAACCCGGCTGGCCAGAGAAAGGTCTCATGAAAACCTTACTCACCTTTTGTTTTTTTACTTATAACTATTCACTACTGTTCACTGAAAAGAAAAAGATAAGTAATACAGAAAGATAAAGGGTGAACAGTTGAGAGTATAACTGTTCACCGACTGTTCACTACTGTTCACCTTTTGCTTTTTACCTAGGTTGCCGGATTTAGTCTTTTTTCCGATTAATTATGAGGAAATATATAAGTGAAAGTGCTTAAAATTACTGCAATGTAATGCATTGATTTGCATCTGTTTGCCACCGTTTGCCATTGTTTTACTCTGAGAAAAGTCAATGTTTATTTCCGCGAAAATCAAACATGACCTGCGGAAAAATATAAACATAATAGGGAGCTACCCGAAGCCGGAGGGACACGCCCGGCACTGTATGGACTTTATGAGGTAGCCCGATGCACACCGCTTTTTCTTCCCCGTCTCCCGCTCCTGCCGCCCCGGTGATGCCGGTCTCTGATGCCGCTCAGGAACGCTTTATCCGCCTGCCCGAAGTGATGCATCTGTGCGGCCTGTCCCGGTCGACCATCTACGACCTCATCAGCCGGGAGGCATTCCCGAAACAAATCTCTCTCGGCGGTAAAAACGTGGCGTGGGCGCACTCAGAAATCACGGCATGGATGACTGACCGCATTGCCGAACGCAACCGGGGTTATGACGCATGATGATGACCGTTCAGCAAACAGCCCCTTTTTCTGGCTTGCTTCTTTTCGCCATTTCCAGGTATAGTTTTCCCGCTGTCGCAAAATCGACAGCCGGGCGTAGGAACCCGAGTTACTTATTGGCGACACCAGACGCGCCATGCGTCTTTTTTTACGTCGTTGCTCAGGAACACCCATTTTCCGGGCTGTGGTGCTTACACCGTGGCCCCTGTCAGATAATGGTGGTCCGGGCGGGGCAGCCTTCGGGCTGGCCGGTTTCCAATAAGGCCGGTATTCCTACCCCCGTTCGGGTCACCACCCATGAGCGTAGGAACTCCGGTGGTGGCAATTACCGCTACTTATTGGAGGTTGCCCTTATGGCTACGACCCTCACCCCGTCACACCCGCAGTTCGTCTTTGTCTTTGCGGCCGTTCGTCGCGCTGACCGTAAACCCCGCGTCCGTATGCTGCGCACCGTTGCCGGTGACGAGCGCTCTGCCCGCCGTGCCCTTGTTCGTGATTATGTCCTGTCGTTTGCCGCTCGCCTGCCGGTGGCGGAGGTGCGCGCATGAAAGAGCTGACCCTGACCATCACCCACGCTGACCTTGTGAGCCTTGAACACCTGCGTAACGTCGGCCAGCTTGTCGGCGACCTGATGCAGGTGCAGGACTGCACGACCGTGCGCCGTGACCCGGCGCAGCAGTTACAGCTCACCTCCGTGATTTACCTTATGACCGCCCAGCTCGACGGCGTGGTCGAACGCTGCAATCAGCACTGGCTGACCGGGGAGGGCAACGTATGAAAAAGCCATTACCGCCCGTATTACGCGCCGCGCTCTATCGCCGCGCCGTGGCCTGTGCATGGCTGACCCTGTGCGAACGCCAGCACCGCTACCCGCACCTCACCCTCGACGCGCTGGAAAGCACCATTGCCGCCGAGCTTGAGGGATTCTACCTGCGCCAGCACGGCGAGGAAAAAGGCCGTCAGATTGCCTGTGCACTGCTGGAAGATTTAATGGAAGCCGGACCACTGAAAACCGCGCCGTCACTGTCCTTTCTCGGGCTCGCCGTGATGGATGAACTTTGCGCCCGTCACATCACATCGCCTGTACTGCACTGAGGGAGAAAATAACAATGAAAATGAATGTAACGGAAACCGTAAAACAGGCCTGCGGCCACTGGCCGCGCATTCTCCCGGCGCTGGGTGTGAAGGTCATTAAAAACCGCCATCAGGCCTGCCCGGTATGCGGCGGCTCTGACCGCTTTCGCTTTGACGATAAAGAGGGGCGCGGCACGTGGTTCTGTAACCAGTGCGGCGCGGGTGACGGCCTTAAACTGATTGAGAGGGTATTCGATGTATCTGCCTCAGAGGCCGCCCAAAAGGTGAATGCTGTCACCGGCAACCTGCCGCTGGTTGCCCCGGAGGTGATTGTGGCCGCAGAGGCTGAAACGGTGGCTGACCGCAAAGCGGCGGCCGCGCTGGCCGTCAGGCTCATGGAGAAAACCCGACCGACCACCGGCAACGCCTACCTCACCCGCAAGGGTTTCCCCGCTCTGGAATGTCTGACGCTCACCGTCATGCATAAAACCGGCTGCGTGACGTTCCGCGCCGGGGATGTGGTTGTCCCGCTGTATGACGATACCGGCGCACTGATTAACCTTCAGCTTATTAATTCTGACGGTCTCAAACGTACCCTGAAAGGCGGAGCGGTAAAAGGTACATGCCATATCATCGAGGGGCAGAAACAGGCAGGAAAACGTCTGTGGATAGCGGAGGGCTATGCGACCGCGCTCACCGTGCATCACCTGACCGGCGAAACCGTCATGGTGGCGCTGTCCTCCGTGAACCTCCTTTCTCTGGCGAGCCTTGCCAGACAAAAACACCCGGCCTGTCAGATTGTGCTGGCCGCCGACCGTGACCTTAACGGCGACGGTCAGAGCAAAGCCGCTACGGCCGCAGACGCCTGTGAGGGTGTTGTTGCCCTGCCGCCGGTGTTCGGTGACTGGAATGATGCGTTCGTTCAGAAAGGCGAAGAGGCGACGCGGAAAGCGATTTATGACGCCATCCGGCCACCGGCTGACAGTCCTTTCACTACCATGAGCGAGGCGGAATTTACCGCCATGAGCACCAGTGAAAAGGCAATGCGGGTGCATGAACATTACGGCGAAGCGCTGGCCGTGGACGCGAACGGCCAGCTCCTGTCCCGCTATGAGGCCGGGATATGGAAAATCATTCCACCGTCAGACTTTGCCCGCGACGTGGCCGGGTTATTTCAGCGTCTGCGTGCCCCGTTCTCGTCGGGGAAAATTGCCTCAGTGGTGGAGACCCTGAAACTGATTATTCCGCAGCAGGACGCCCCGGCACGGCGTCTGATTGGCTTTCGCAACGGCGTACTCGATACCGCCACCGGCACATTCAGCCCGCACCATAAATCGCACTGGCTGCGCACACTCTGTGATGTCGATTTTACCCCGCCGGTGGAGGGCGAAACGCTGGAAACCCACGCCCCGGATTTCTGGCGCTGGCTTGACCGCGCCGCCGGTGGCAGACCGGAAAAGCGCGACGTGATACTTGCCGCCCTGTTTATGGTGCTGGCGAACCGTTACGACTGGCAGCTCTTTCTTGAGGTGACCGGGCCCGGTGGCAGCGGAAAAAGTATTCTGGCCGAAATTGCGACCATGCTTGCCGGGGAAGATAACGCCACATCGGCCACCATCGAAACACTGGAATCACCACGTGAGCGCGCGGCGCTGATTGGCTTCTCGCTGATTCGCCTGCCTGACCAGGAAAAGTGGAGCGGTGACGGGGCAGGACTCAAGGCCATCACCGGCGGGGATGCGGTCTCCGTTGACCCGAAATACAAGGATGCGTACTCCACCCACATTCCGGCGGTGATTCTGGCCGTGAACAATAACCCGATGCGCTTTACCGACCGCAGCGGCGGTGTATCGCGTCGCCGGGTGATACTGCATTTCCCGGAGCAGATTGCCCCGGAAGAACGCGACCCGCAGCTTAAGAACAAAATCGCCCGTGAGCTGGCCGTGATTGTGCGCCAGCTTATGCAGAAGTTCAGCGACCCGATGACCGCCCGCGCCCTGCTCCAGTCACAGCAGAACTCCGATGAGGCACTCAGTATCAAGCGCGAAGCCGACCCGACCTTTGATTTTTGTGGTTACCTTGAAACGATGCCGGAGCCTGAGGGAATGTATATCGGCAATGCCAGCATCATTCCGCGTCAGCCGCGCCTGTATCTCTATCATGCCTATCTGGCGTATATGGAAGCCCACGGCTACAAAAATACACTCAGTCTCACCATGTTCGGCAAGGGACTGCCAGCCATGCTGAAAGAGTACGGGCTAAGTTATGAGAAGCGCCGAAAAAATCAGGGCATACAGACCAATCTGGCGCTAAGAGAAGAAAGCAACGCCGACTGGTTACCGAAATGCGATGGCCCCATAGCGAAATAACCTGACCTGACCGGCAATCGCCGGTCTTTTTTTACCTGAAAAACGGCAAAAGTGAACAGTAAAGTATTCACTGTTCACCAACCATTCACCTCGTAAGTTCATGAATATTATAAATAAAACTCCTTAGTGAACAGTGTGAACAGTTTTTCCAAAAAAAAGTTTTTTTATGGGGGTTTGTCACTGGTGACTTATCAATAGATAGTTTGTGAGTCCAGCAAATGTGTATAGTGATGTGTATAAATAAGAGAACTTAAATATTAAAACACCAATAAATACATGATGTTAAATTGCATATCGAACTCCTGTGATCTTCCGCCAATTTGCTTATCTTATATCCGCCATTTGCCATATCTTCTCCATTCACAAATTCCTATATGATTCTCAGCTCAAAATTCTGAATACATCTATTTACTATGAGTAATCTTATATGAGTACAGCGCTTACTATTATAGCCATTACAGCTACTGTAATTAGTCCATTATTAGCGGTTCAAACTCAGAAATTCATTGAAAAATATTCACAAAAAAAATCATTGAAAATTGACATATTCAAACAACTCATGGCGACACGCTCTCAGAATGCCAGATTATCCAATGAGCATGTTCGCGCGCTAAATATGATAGACTTAGCATTTTATGGTAAATTAAAAAAAGGAAAGACAAAGAGGAGCGCTTCTGAGGGTAGAGTATTATCTTCATGGAAGCTTTATTTTGCACACTTGAATACTTCATACCCTGGTAACGATAATGCCCAGGGCGCTATATGGAATCAAACAAGTAATAATTTGTTTCTGGATTTATTATCAGATATTGCAAAAGATATTGGCTATGATTTTGAGCGAGTCCAATTACAAACAGCCACATATTCTCCGGTTGCCCATGGAGCCATCGAGAGCGATCAGGTAAAAATAAGAAAAGGTTTAGCTGCAATATTTTCAGGAGAAGATGCTTTAAAAATGGAAATTATAAATATTCCAGCAAGACAGGACAATTAATCGAGTCACTACTTATCTTGAGGCTCAATACCTAACCTCTTAAGTTCCTTTCTCCCCAAGGTTTTGAGCCAATTCCCCAAACTCATCCCTTCTGCTTTTGCCGCAGCCTCAAACTGCGCCTTTAACTCGGGCGTGATACGAATCTGGAAAGTTGGTGCTTTTCCAGATTTAGACTGATTTGGGTCGCGTTTAGCTGTTGGCATGTACGTACCTTTTTGTATCTGGCGAGAGCTAACCTCACCAACTATCAAGGAGTTGATTATGGCTGATTCGCATTCTACCCCAGACACCGACCAATCCGGAACCGAACGTTCGGTAATTGTGGGATACCGCCCGAATGTTTTCGACAAATCCACACCCAAAATTATTCTTTCCGGCAAGTGGCTACGTGCGGCGGGGTTTGATACCGGACAACAGATTACCGTAAAAGTGATGAACGGTTGTATCGTCCTGATGGTCTATGGCGAGCAGGAACAACGGTTGCAGGATGAGCTGAAAGAGGCACATCAGAAGCTGAACAGAATTGAGAGCACGCTGGCGACTCTCCAGTAACGTGTAGGTGAACCTGTAAGCGTTACTTACACGTTCACCTGGTGCCGGATGGCGATAACGTTTATCCGGCCTACGCTATCAAATGAATCACCGAATAGAGCCATCGGGATAAAGGTACATCCCCCCTTCCAGATAAACAGGCTCACCGTCACTTATCTTCAAATCATCGTATAGCGATTGCATTTCATTATCTTCTGGCTCTGACTCTAGACGATAATAGGTATCTACATCATATTTCTCATTGCGTAAATCATCATCATTATAGATACCTAAATGTTTCTTTAGCCCTACAATAGTAAATATCCATTTCAGACCATCTTTAATATAATATGCACCGCCATAAGCATTCTCATCTGGAAATTCTTCATATCCCAGGCGTAGCGCGTGTACACGTGCATGTTTTCCTGTTGTTAGACTATTCATATACTCTCATTTTAATTGTTTCATACTATACACTGAACGTCATATTCAAAACACTCTCCTGATAGCCTATGCCAAAAGGTATAAATGACATCACAGTGAAGCCCGCAT
Source organism: Citrobacter sp. HN-141 (assembly GCF_033341895.1). Classification (NCBI taxonomy): domain Bacteria; kingdom Pseudomonadati; phylum Pseudomonadota; class Gammaproteobacteria; order Enterobacterales; family Enterobacteriaceae; genus Citrobacter; species Citrobacter sp. HN-141. The sequence continues at coordinate 32,538 of NZ_JAWPBF010000015.1, forward strand.
TATAATGTCAATTAAATTAATAGGCATAATACCATCTCAGCTTAAATGATATGTGTATTTTTATTTATAAATAATTGCAACAATGGACGACTAATGAAAAACGTATTTATGGCAATGATTATCGCTCTCGTCACTATCACCGCATCATCCACTGTTTTTGCATGCCCGAAAGGAGAACATCCGCACGGCGGTACTGGCCCACACCATAAGGGCGGCTGGTGCTCATATGATCAGTAAAATTGCCATTCCTGTCTTGTTATTGCTCTGTTTTTCAACACCCGTGCTGGCAAAATCGACATTGAATATCGACGGCAACTCGCTTTATCACGGCTATCAGTTGTATGAGAAAGGTTTTGATTATTTAAACGTTCGGGATGAACAGACAGCAGTGATGTATATGTCTTTTGTTGCCGGTGTAGCGGGGACACTGTCAAAAGAAAAAATCATCTGTAATGAGAGCATAACCATTGGACAGGAAGCTGATATTGTTGGCAATTACCTCCAGATCCATCCTAAAGAACGAACAAAGTACAGTCCTTCTGAGTTGGCCATGATCGCTTTAGGCAAAGAACTTGCTTGTAGCAAAAATAGTAATAGCTAGCGCTGCACTCTGCTTGTGTTGCCGGATGGCGCTAACGCTTATCCGGCCTACGACTCCCAAAAAATAAAGCCGCCGATCGGTTAATCAGCGGCTTTTACATTACTGCATTACATCAGAAGTTATATTTCACACCCAACATACCGCGGGTATCGCTGTAACCTTTGTCACCAACCTGTTGGGCCACGTTGCTCCACACATTGAGGCGCGGGGTAATTTGGCCTTCAACACCGACTTTCAGCTCGCCGATGTTTTTGGTGCCGCGCATGTCGTTGCTCACATCGTCCATCTTCACGCTGGTTGTCTGCGTGTTATGGATCCAGTTGGCTTCGACAAACGGCTGGAACTCGCGAGATTTACCGTCGTCGATGGCGTTGTGACCATTGATAAAGGCTTTTACCCCCAGACGGGTCATCAGGTTGCCATCAGTGTTGTCCTTCACGCGGGTACCGTTCGCTTCGCGGTGGTTGTCGGCTTGCACGTCCATCCACACCACCTGCGCTTTTGGTTGCAGCCAGTAGCTGTTGCGCTCACTTTCACCCAGCTTGAAGCTATAACCGGCTTCGACCGAAGCGGTTATCCCGCTGGATTTATATTTCTCCGTCGCCTGCTCCTGGCCCATCACTTTGTTATCAAACCAGTTGTACAGCGCCCAGGTATCCACATAGGCACCTGACTTGTCAGCCTCATTGGCATACCAGGTACCGTACAGTCCCACACTGTAGCCAGTAACCTGACCACGCGAATAGTAGCCGGTCAGGCTGGACTGCGTGCGGCTCTGGCTGTTGGCATAACCGGCCATCGCGCCGAGGTGCCAGCGGTCAAGACCGTCGCTACTCCACTGCGCCAGGTCGCCGCCTAGCTGCATCACATAGCTGTTGCTTTGGGTTTTCAACTGCCCGCTACCGTCTTTGAAGCGGGTATGCGCCCCAACGTTATGCAGCCACAAACTGGTGACTTTTTTCTCGCCAGTCAGCATGTCGGTGTACTGTGTTTCACCCAGACGGTCGTGCAGTCGGGTCATAAACAGCGTGTTAGCGGCATAGTTGTTCGCCAGATAGCTACCCGCTTCCGGGCGGTACTGCTGCTCGGTAACCGGAGGCACATCGGGTTCTTCCGGTTCAGGAATAATCGGGTCCACAGGATCGACCGGGTCTGGACTAACCGGATCAGGGTCATGCGGATCGACGGGGTCCGGGTCTTCCGGCTGAATAAAACTGGTCAGATACCAGTTGTTACCCTTCTGCACCACGTTATAGTCGTACGCCCCGGCAACAATACGGCCCGCCTTCTCAAAGGTACCGTCAGAAATACCGGCCACTTCGATGATCTCAATACCTTCAATGGTCTGCGCCCCGGTGCCGCCAATGTTATTTACCGCCACAAACGCATTACCCGCGGTGTTGCCGAGCACTTTCAGCTTGTCAGTTTCAGAGGTATCGTCATTCAAAACCGTGTTGAAAACCAGCTTACCGCCGTTCCCGGTAAAATCTTCATTAATCGTAAGCGTCTGCCACGGTTCACCGTCAGCATGGCCAAAGTTCACGACTGCTCCACCGTTCAGCGTCAGGTCAGTCAGCGTTGAGCTATTGGTCATGTTCCAGGTCGCGTCGCTCATTTTAAGCGAGATAACGCCCGTCCCGGCAGTAGCGCTGGTGATATATGACGCGCCTTCCCACAGCGAGTTATCGGTCATATTGAGCGTAATGGTGCTGTTTTGCTGTGGCAGGCTGCTCGTTGCGGCAGTCGCACTGGCGGCGTGAAGATCGCCGTTGATGAGGAAGCGCCCGCCAGCAGAACCATCCACAATGCCACCCGTTTCGGTGCTAATAGCATAGCTTTCATTGCTGTGATCGCCCGCCATGGTAATGGCCGCACCGCCTGCGAGGTTTATCGCGCCGCGTGAAGCTGCATACAGGCCACGCGGGGCTTTGCTAAATGAGTAACTTTTATCGAAGCTGTTAACCCTTATCGCTGCATTATCACCCAGATTCACGGTCGCATTAGTGGAATAGACCGCATGCGCGCTAATGCCGTTAACCGTAATCTTCGCGTTGTTGCCCAGCTCCGTTTTGGACGATGAGGCGGCATAAATCCCCGTTGAGGAGGTCCCCGTGGTCTCAATGATGGCGTCATTGCCAAGGCGGATCGAAGAGCCGCTCTGTCCGGTGCGAAGACCTTCTGAGCTGTCACCGGTTGTCACAATGTGCGCGCGATCGCCGACGACAATGGTATTTTTGGCAAGCGTGGCATCCCTTAACGCATTTGCGGTGATACCACGCCCCTGAGAGCCGGTGGTTTGAATATACAGATCGTCGCCGACGTAGATGTTTGCCGAGCCTCTCCCACCCTGACCTACCGCGTTATAACCGGCGTTAATACCATCACCATCCTGACCATCCACATAGATGGATGTACGGTCGCCGGTGATAATAAAGACCGGGTTATCCGGCATATTGGCACCGTGCGTGCGGATACCGTCAACATCTTTACCATTATTGGCGGCATTCTTTGACTGCGTGCGAATCGTCAGATCGTCACCGAAAATAACGCCAGGGCTACCCGTAGCACTGTTCTGAATAACGGTAATAGAGTGCTCAAAAGCTTCAGCACCGGGTCCATTAATCGTTAATCCATTGCCATAAACGGGAATAGTGCCCGCACTCCATTGATAAACATAATTCGGCATGGCGCTGGTTTTTGCGAAATTCGCACCTGCCTGTGCGGGTATTATAGCCTGCAATTCCGGGGGCAGACTGCTCACCAGCCCGCTGGAAGGAAGACTATCAACGTCAACCCAGGCGGCATGGGTTGAAAATATCATTGAGGCCAACGCGGCTGACACCGATATGGCAAGACGTGAGTAATTCCTGGGGTTTGGCATAATAGCCTCCTGCTTTTGGGCGTAGAGCGTCCGTCACATCGCCATGATGTGAAAATAATAAAATAAAAATAGATTTATAAAATATTAGAAAGAATTTTATGAATACTTAAACCCAGCTTATCTTCAAGCCGAAGTTTATATACATATATTCTCTTAACATCTATATTGTCTATCTTGGTTATTTGCTGAATACTAATTCCTGAAACAAATCGCTTGAGTAATATCATTTCCGTGTAGTTTAGTGAGCGTCCGCGTTTGCTATTGGCGAGATGGCCAGTAAACAGGCGGCGGATTTTCTGGTGCTGGACATCCTCATCATCGTCAGAATAAATAATACCTTGTATTTTATTACTTTTTGCAAGCCAGTAATTGGCTAGCGGCGTCAGGATCCTGTCAGATATCAGCACGATATGCATACCACTTTGCGTCAGGCGATCCACCCAGTGCGGATCGGCAAACAGGCGCAAATTCGGGAATGAAAAATCAATAAAAATAAACCCATGAGATAAATAGTTCTGATTATTAAGCAGGAGTTTTTCGATAATTCCTTTTTTCAGAAAACGATTTCCCTCTGGCCAGATTGCAAAGGCGGCACGGTGACAGTACTGTGCCCGTACCGCAGCATCCGGAAATAATTGACAGGATAATTCACAGCTTATGCAACGAACACTCTGTAGCGGCTTTATCTTCATCAACGATGACCCCTGCTATTTTTCCCTAAATATTTCATTGGTAAATAAATGTGTCAATCCAACACATTGTGAGTTCCATGTCAGTTAATAACAGTGAGCCATTAGAAATGTTATAAACTCCTGAGAAGTAAATTAACATTAGCTATAAATAACATGATACAGCGTAGTATTTCGACGTTTTATATCGGATTATTTGCCAGTTCATTAGGATTTTTATGCATAAATACAGACCATAGGATAAATCTGAATATAGCACTATTTGCTAAAATATAACCTTAATGAACGATACTTATTAATAACACAATTTTGATAACTCAATCACCCTTGTGCTGCTGGGGATAAATATAATTGCCATTCAGATAAAACTGTAATGAATTCTTATTATTTCACCTTAGCTAATTCTCACCTAAGAAATAGCACGTATAACTCATTGTATTTAAAAACGTTTTATGATTGACAAAAAATTCTTATCCTCAAACATGTACAAAGATAGAGGCGCGCTATCAATTTGCATGTAGTATTAAAAGGTACACTACAGTACCCCATGGTACGTTACGTTACAGAGGACCGGGAATTGTACCTTATCAATCAGTTGGTCGAATTCAATCCTGATAACAAAAGCCTGGTCAACCGGCAGACCGGGCGATCAATTCAACTGCAACTTCCTGCCTCACTGTGTTTTCTCTATTTAATTACTCACGCAAGTGACATTGTTTCTCAGAACACGCTGATAAAAGTAGGCTGGGGAGAGAGAAATAATGTCACGACGACCAATACCCTCTACCAGGCTATTCTGACGCTACGTAATGCACTGGCGGATGTCGGGTTGCCCCGTGACACGGTGAAAACTATTTCCCGCCGCGGACTTACATTGAATGAAAATACGCTGGTAGAGACAATTACGCTTTCTCATGATGATGTTTCTTTGTCAGCCAGTATTCCAGTTCATGACGACCATGAGGTAATACTCCCCCCGGCACAGGCAACGCAGCTCGCGTGGTGGAACCTTTTACTTACCGCCAGCGCGGTTATCGTCATCCTGATTATCTGGCTGGTGTGGTATCAGACGCGCCCGACCATGCCGTTTAACAATTTTGTGTCCATCTCTATGCAGATTCCATCGCGTCAGAACTGCAAAATTTATTATTCACCAAATGAGCAAGATCACGAGGGCTATTTCAGCCTGATGCAGTTACATCCCGAGCTCTGTGAAAAAAACAAACATGTGTTTCTTACCGGTTACCGTAAAACAGAAAGAGTAGTGGCATTTGTATGCGATAAAGATGCGCGGGTAGATGCTCGCGCATTTTGTACCACCCATTACTACTGGATGCACGAGACAAGAAATGAAAAAAACACGTAATCGGACCCTGCTCGTAGCCGTGCTGGTCGTGATGTTCGGTTCAGGTGCCTGGTTATGGCATTCGCGGTATGCTGACCAGCCACTGAATTGTGTGGGAAACGTTGAATGGAATATTGGCAACAAGCGTTTTACCGGCACAGTATCGTTTCGCATGCGCAATGATGAAGGGCTGGCGACCATCACCGGAAAGTTATATGGACATAACACCACGGATATCAGCAGAAACGTTTATTTTAGCTATACCCGGCAGCACGATGCACGATTACTGCAGGCGATGCAGGTCGTAAAAACCTTCGCTGACACAGCAGATGAGGCCGATATCAACACGACTCTGCTAGGGTTTTATCGCCAGACCGGACGGAGTCTGAGCCTGGTGATGGAGGAGTATAAAGGCGCATGGATTTTTGCGAGTTCAAGTGTTCCCTCACTGTACTGCCGTAAAAAGTAACATCAGATTCAGATACAAAAAATACCGTTCTTCCGTGGAGATGCATATTTGTCATCATTGACTTACGAGACATGTGTCACTGAATACACCAATAACCCATTGCTATTCTTTCCCCCGAATCAGGAAACCTCCTGAATACCTTGATATTCATTGCGTAATAATTAAGCGAAATGGACGCGTTATTTCGTCCCGAAGACTTCAACAGACCAATGGATATTTGGAGAAAACGTGGGCAGGGACGTTTATCTCTCCGGCGAGCAATGTCTGACCAGTCAGACGTTTTCGCATTTCAGGAAACAATGTGTTTCCGATGTATTTAATGGCGTACTTATTGAGGGATATTTAATGTTTACGTTTAAAAAGTGCCTGATTGCACTTTCTATTAACCTGGCCGTCGTTTCATCGGGTTTTGCCTGTACAACCCTGCTGGTTGGCAATGAAGCATCAGCGGACGGATCGATGTTGGTCGCCCGTAGTGCCGACAGCGATGCCCTGAAAGCTCAACATTTTGTCATTCATCCGGCAAAACAGAATCAGACCGGTGTTTACAGCACCAAAGCGCATAATGGCGCAAATGATTTTACCTGGCCTCTGCCGAAAAACTCCCTGCGTTATACCACCGTTCCTAACTGGAAAACCCAACTGCACGGCGCAACCGGGTTTAACGAACTGGGTGTTGGCGTAAGCGGTACAGAATCTATTTTTGCCTCGCCAAAAGCACTGGCAGTCGATCCGTACGTTGAGGATAAAGGAATCACCGAAGACGATATCCCGGACATTCTGCTGTCACAGAGTAAAACCGCGCGGGAAGCCGTAGCACTGCTCGGCCATATCGTTGAAACCGCCGGTGCAGGTGAAGGCTTTGGGGTCGCCGTCGTGGATGATAACGAAATCTGGTATCTGGAGACCGGTAGCGGCCACCAGTGGATGGCGCAGCGTCTGCCCAACAATCAGTACTTTGCTACCGGCAATCAGGGGCGTTTACAGGATTACGATCCTAAAAACCCGAACATGATGGCATCGAAAAATCTGGTTGAGTTCGCCACTGAAAAAGGTCTTTACGATCGGGCAAAAGATGGCAAATTCAACTTCTCCAAAGTCTATACCCGTGATGATGAACGCGACCGCACGTATAACGACCCTCGGGTATGGACCATCCAGAAAGAGTTCAACCCTTCTGTAAAACAGGATATGGCTAACGGTCGTGAATTCCCGGTCTTCATGACGCCAGAGAAGAAAATGACGCTGGATGATGTGAAGGCGGTACTGCGCAATCACTATGAAGGTACCAGCCATGACCCCTACACCAACGGCCTGAACGGTAAAGAGCCATGGCGCCCTGTCAGCGTGTTCCGTACCTACGAGGCACACGTCATGCAGGTCCGTCCGTGGTTGCCAAAAGAGATTGGTGAAACGACTTATATCGGTTTGGGTATGGCCGATCTCACCGCTTTCGTTCCGTACTACAGCGGCCTGAAAGCCTACCCGGCCAACTATACGATGGGTACAGATAAGGCGGACGATCAGTCTATCTACTGGAAATATCGCAAATTGCAGACGCTGACGATGACCGATTATCCGAAACTCGCCCCAATTGTTAAAAAAGCCTACAAAGCGTGGGAAGATAAAGTTGCGAAGGAGCAAAAAGAGGTCGAAGCAGAATATTTGAAGATGGCGAAAACGGATAAGCCCGCCGCGGATAAGATGCTGAATGACTTCAACTTGCGCATCATGGCCGATGCTGAGAAGCTGACGGAAGACCTGACCAATCAGCTGTTCACCCTCCGCACCAAAGACATTCAGTCTGATATATTCTTTGCTAACGCCGCGAAGAAAGACTGAGTAACGACGCGATAATATTCTGGCGTAAAGCGCGTATTAGCTTTGCGCCAGCATTTCACACCGCGCCTTCACCGCCTCGTGCAACAGGCGTACCGCCGTTGAAAGCTGCTTCCGATGCGGGCAAATCATATTCAGCGGGACTTTCTCTCCCTGATAATCCGTCATCAGCAGTTGTAATCGACCGTCACGCACATCTTCACTGACATCCAGCCACGACTTGTACGCTATCCCCTCACCGGCAATCGCCAGTCGGCGGATCACTTCCGCATCGTCGCTCATAATGGTGCTGTTGACTTGCACACTGCTGACCTCGCCGTTACGCGTAAACGTCCAGCGATCGTGCAGGCGCCCACGCAATACAAAGGTCATGGCATTAAGCTGTGCTAAATCATCCGGACATTGTGGCTCACCGTTTTGCAAAACCCACTCCGGAGAAGCCACCAGCACACGTCGGTTACCCGATGCAACGGGTAGCGCGATATAAGACGCATCTTCTGTATTGCCGTAGCGAAACGCGACATCGACGGGGTCTTTAAAGACATCCGTGACCTGATCGGAGAAAAAGATCCGCAGACGCAGCGCAGGATAACGGCGTCGAAACGACTGAAAAACCGGCAGCAACAAATTCCGCCCGAGATCGGAAGGAACGGCAATTTGCAGCGTGCCTGAAATTTCATCTTCCGGCGTCTGGATTTTTTGTAACCCGGCATGCATCACATCCAGCATCTGGCGGGCATAGGGCAACCAAACCTCGCCTTCCGGCGTCAGCCGCAGACTGCGTGTGGAGCGGGCAAACAAGCGGATGGCCAGCGTGGATTCCAGACGCTTGATGGCAGAACTGACCTGAGCGGGCTGGACGCCAGCTTCGCGTGCGGCATCGCTAAAGCTATTCAGCGCCGCGGAGCGGACAAACAACGTGAGATCTTCAAGCCGGAACATTTTCACTCCCCGAGTATAAGTCCTGTCGCCGTAGGGCTATTTTTCCCGTTCTGTTGCCGGTTTACCATCGAATTATTCAACTGATTCCTGTAACCGGAGAGACCATGAAAGCCATCGCCATTACCCGCGCCGCAACCCACGGCAACAACATTGAGTTTTTACACGAGATAGATCTGCCTGTTCCGGTCGCCACTGGGCATGACCTGCTGGTTGAAGTGAAAGCGATTTCCGTCAATCCAGTCGATACCAAAGTTCGCGAAGGTTTCAATGCAGACGTGCCGCGCGTGCTGGGCTGGGACGCTGTGGGTGTCGTGAAATCCATCGGTGAAGCGGTGACATTGTTCTCACCCGGTGATGAAGTCTGGTATGCCGGTGCGCTGGGTCGCGCCGGGAGCAACAGCGAATTTCAACTGGTTGATGAGCGCATTACCGCGCTGAAGCCGCAATCACTAGATAACGCATCTGCTGCAGCCCTGCCGCTGACCGCGATTACCGCATGGGAAATGCTGTTCGATCGCCTCGGCGTAGAGGAAGGCGGCAATGAAAATGATGTTTTATTGATTGTTGGCGCGGCTGGCGGCGTCGGCTCCATTCTGACTCAACTGGCCAGTAAACTGACGAAAATGACCGTGATCGGCACAGCATCACGCGCGGAAAGCCAGAAATGGGTCCGTGAAGCGGGTGCGCACCATGTGATTGATCACAGCAAACCGTTAACGGATGAGCTGGCGCGGGTAGGAATCAAGGAAGTAACACACGTTGCCAGCCTGAACAATACCGAGCAGCACTACCAGCAAATCATTGCAGCACTGGCTCCGCAGGGAAAACTGGCGCTGATCGATGATCCGCAAACGCTGGATGCACGTCCGCTAAAAGCCAAAAGTATTTCACTGCACTGGGAATTTATGTTTACCCGTTCGATGTTCACCACCCACGACATCATTGCGCAGCATCAGTTACTGACCCGCGTGGCGCAGCTGATCGATAACAACACTCTTCGCACCACACTGGGCGAGTATTTTGGTGCTATCACTGCGGCGAATCTGCAAAAAGCCCACGCGCAAATTGAAACCGGTCGTTCAGTTGGCAAGATTGTGCTGGAGGGGTTTTAACATGTCTGATTCTGACGTGATTTCAATTATTGCGGTACTGAAAGCCAAACCAGGGAAAACCAACGCACTAAAACAGGCGTTAAAAGCGCTGTTACTCCCCACTCGTCGGGAGCCGGGAAATATTGAGTATGACCTGTTCCAGTTACGCGACACACCGGATGTTTTTTACGTGCGTGAGTCCTGGCGCGGTCAGGCCGGTCTGGACGACCATATCGCCCTGCCACATTTTCAATCATTCATTCTGCAAATGAATGACCTTCTGGCTGAGCCGTTACGGCTGGATTATCTGACCCCGATTGAGCCGTAATATTGATACCGTGCTCCCCTGTTGTTCGGGGAGCATAATAAATATCAGCTGGAGGATTTGCTTAACTCAAGAATAACTGGACAAAAAATAGATATGCTCATTAGCCTCTAAAAAACAGTAGCTTTCGTCACAAAGTTAACATTTAATATATATCGTTAATATTCATCCTGTATCACAATAATAATAACCATATAAAGATATATAGACCAGAAACATCCACCAGATCTTCACCCTTTAATTCCAGTGCACACCATAAAATAAGATGAATAAAGAAATATAATTTCATAATAACAGGCATTGTTATTTTAATGGGGTGGGAGGAAATTAAGTTCACTAAGGAAATTCTGAAAAAGATAACTTTAGCCCCTCTGAAATTAACCATGATGATGTCAATAATGGTTAATTAGCTGTAGAGCAAAAATGGATATCGCCCAGGCGATTATAGACTTTACTGCGGGTTAGATAACCCGCAAAAAGCAACAACAAGGAATGAATCATGTCTACACCTGCTAATTTTAATGGCCAACGCCCAGTGATTGATGTCAATGACGCAGTGATGTTGCTTATCGATCATCAAAGCGGCCTGTTCCAGACCGTTGGCGATATGCCAATGACTGAACTGCGTGCAAGAGCAACGGCTCTGGCAAAAATCGCCACCTTATGCAAAATGCCGGTGATCACCACCGCTTCTGTACCGCAGGGGCCAAACGGTCCACTTATCCCGGAAATTCATGAAAACGCACCTCATGCACATTATGTCGCACGCAAAGGTGAAATTAACGCCTGGGATAACAAAGAGTTTGTTGCGGCGGTAAAAGCGACAGGGCGTAAGACGCTGATTATTGCTGGTACCATCACCAGCGTATGCATGGCATTCCCGGCCATTAGCGCGGTAGCTGAAGGCTTTAAAGTCTTTGCGGTCATCGATGCTTCCGGTACTTACAGCAAAATGGCGCAGGAGATCACCATGGCCCGCGTCGTACAGGCTGGCGTCGTGCCGATGGATACTGCCGCGGTTGCGTCCGAACTGCAGAAAACCTGGAATCGGGAGGACGCAGCGGAATGGGCTGAAGTCTATACCAAAATCTTCCCGGCTTATCAGTTGCTGATTGAAAGCTATACCAAAGCCCAGGATGTCGTGAAAAATAACGAACTGCTGGACTCTCAGCGCGCTTAACTTTTTCCTTCTTTCACAAACGCCTGTTTAGTATAAGCAGGCGTTTTGTCATACGCGGCATCAGCCCCTGTCAGCCATTACGTCCAGCCATAACTCCCCCATCGACATCCCAGATGGCGCCAGTCACCCATTGCGCTTTGTCTGACAACAGGAACGCGACGGATTCAGCCACATCACGCGGCGTACCGACCCGCCCAATCGGATGGAAGCTGTCAAAGCTGCTCATCACACCTTGTACGTCTTCTTTCGGGATAAATCCTTCGTAGATAGGTGTATGCACGACGGCTGGCGAAACGGCGTTGACGCGAATACCGTGAGAGCCCAGTTCGATAGCCAGATTTTTGGTCATGGCATGCAGGCCCGCTTTTGCCATTGAGTACGCTGAAGAAGGCGTTGCGCCAATCGCCAGTTGTGCCCACATCGAACCAATATTCACAATAGCCCCCGGGATGTTAGCCGCTACCATATTTCGCACGACATCGCGGGTGATAAAAAACGTCGCGCGGTTGAGGCTCATATACAGTTCATAATCTTCAACTTCATGATCAGTGAAAGGTTTTGGGAAGAAGACCCCGGCCGCATTCACCAGCAGGTTTATATCTTTGTGCCCGGCGTTCACCGTTGCCATCACCTGCTTCATTCCGGCGTCTGACATCAGATCCGCCACAATGACCGCCACATCACCCAGCGCCGCCAGAGCCTGACGGGCCTGTTCCGCTTTCTCGGCACGATTGCCAATCAGCACCACGCGGCCACCACCCTGAAGGATCAGCTTCGCGGTTTCAAATCCGATACCACTGGTGCCGCCCACCACTAACAGTTTTTTTCCGGCAAATAATGCGTTCATCGCAAACCTCATTTAAAGAATGTGTTGATGCACTAAAGATGCCAGTTGGCGGCGGTACTGACGAATGAGAAGAAATAGCGTAGCAAGAAAGAAAATCTATCTTGCTGGCGTATACTCAGAACACTCAACGAGAAGGGAAAATGGCAGATGCGTTCACTCAACCGGCTTAAATGGTTACACGCTTTTGAGGCCACTGCCCGCCACGGCAGTTTTACCGGGGCGGCACAGGAGCTGGGGGTCACTCCGGCTGCCGTTGGGCAACTGGTTCGTGCGCTGGAAGACTGGGTTGGCCACCCGCTGCTGCATCGTACCCGTTCAGGCAAAGAGCGTCTCACGCTGGTCAGCGAAGCACAGGACGCGTTACGTGAGATAACCCAGGGACTGGATAGTCTGGAATCCGGGCTGAACAAGTTACGCGGTCGGCGGGCGCGCTCGGTGGTGATCATCACGGCCTCTCAGGTACTAGTGATGAACTGGCTGATGAGCCGCCTCAACCGTTTCTCACAAGCGCATGAAAACATAGAATTACGCCTGAACGTGACGGAAAAGCTGATGGATGTTGCTCATGGCGAAGCGGATTTGGGCGTACGTTGCGGCAAAGGCGACTGGCCTGGGGTAAATAAAACCTGGCTGATGGATGAAGAAGCGGTTCTGGTCTGTAGCCCACGCATTGTGCCAGTAGACAAAATATCCTGTGGTGAATGGCTGGCGGCACAGAAGCTTATCCATGATGACACCCCCCACCCCGGCGCCAATCTCCCGGACTTGAATGATGTCCTGACCGCCACCCAGGCACCTGTTGTTCGCGACAGTGGATTGCACATCAACTCTACCTCCGCGGTGATTCTGGCGGCGCTCAGTGGTCAAGGTGTCGCCATTGTGCGCAGGGCATTGGTGCAGCAGCTACTGACAGACGGACAACTGGTTCAACTCCATCCCAACATCCGCTGGCCTCTGGCATGGTCTTACTACATTGTTACGCCACAGCACGCGGTAATGCGCCCGGAAGTCAAAGTCTTTAATGACTGGCTGATTGCAGATGTGCTGGCAGAAATCACAACCATCTCTGCTATGATGCCCGCACACAAATAAAACAAAACAACATGCCGAGGGAAAGATGAGTTCCACCAGAAGAGGGATGATGAACGTCCTGATTGCCGCCGTATTGTGGGGAAGTTCAGGCGTTTGTGCACAGTACATCATGGAGCAAAGCCAGATGTCGTCACAGTTTCTGACCATGACGCGCCTGATTTTCGCCGGACTCATTCTGCTGATGCTCTCTTTTGTGCACGGCGACAAAGTCTTCTCCATTATCAAAAACCGCAAAGATGCCATCAGCCTGCTGATTTTTTCGGTGGTTGGCGCACTCACTGTCCAGCTAACCTTTCTGCTGACCATTGAAAAATCCAACGCCGCCACCGCGACGGTGCTGCAATTTTTGTCACCGACCATTATCGTGGCGTGGTTCTCCGTGGTGCGCAAAGCGCGACCGGGGATTTTAGTGCTGACCGCTATCTTCACCTCGCTTATCGGCACCTTCTTGCTGGTCACCCACGGTAACCCGACGTCGCTGTCCATTTCACCTGCCGCACTGTTCTGGGGTATCGCTTCTGCATTCGCCGCGGCTTTTTATACCACCTATCCTTCCACACTAATTGCACGGTACGGTACGCTGCCGGTCGTCGGCTGGAGCATGTTAATCGGCGGTCTGATCCTGCTCCCGTTCTATGCCGGGCAAGGAACAAACTTTTTGGTGAATGGCAGTTTGATTCTGGCGTTTTTCTATCTGGTGGTTATCGGCACGTCGCTGACGTTCAGTCTGTACCTGAAAGGTGCGCAGATGATTGGCGGACCGAAAGCGAGCATTTTGAGCTGCGCGGAACCGCTGAGTAGCGCGTTGCTGTCTCTGTTGTTGCTGGGCATTACATTCACCCTACCTGACTGGCTGGGCACACTGCTGATCCTCTCTTCGGTAATACTTATCTCAATGGACTCACGTCGCCGCGCCAGAGCGGTTTAGCGCCAACCGGCGCGGCAAAGGGTCATGATTACCAGCCCGGGACCGCGCCGCCGTTAAAGATGGTTTCCGCCGCCTTCGCCACTTCAGGTGACTGATAAGATTGCAGGAATTCTTTCACATTCTCGGCATCTTTATTGTCTTCTCGCGCCACCAGAATGTTCACGTACGGTGAGTTTTTGTCTTCAATAAATACGCTGTCATGTACCGGGGAAAGCCCGGTTTGCTGAATATAAGTGGTACTGATAATCGCCACATCCACTTTTTGATCGTCCAGCACACGCGGTAACTGCGCACCTTCCAGCTCCATAATATTCAGATGCCGTGGATTATCGGTGATATCCAGCGCCGTTGGCAGCAGGCCAGTATCCGCTTTCAGAGTGATTAATTTCTCTTTTTGCAGCAGTAACAACGCCCGTCCGAGGTTAGTCGGATCGTTAGGAATGGCAATCGTCGCACCGTCTTTCAGCTCAGCAAGGGTTTTGATTTTTTTCGAATAGCCGGCCATTGGGAAAACAAAGGTATTACCCACCGCCACCAGCTTATAGCCGTGCGCTTTATTATCTTGTTCAAGGAACGGACGATGCTGGAAGACGTTGGCGTCCAGTTCCCCGTGATTGGTGGCATCGTTGGGCAGCAGAGAACCGCTAAAACCCACCAGCTCCACCTCAAGGCCATATTTTTCTTTAGCGACTTTCTTCGCGACCTCCGCCACATCCTGCTCTGCGCCGTTAATCACACCCACTTTGATATGCTTTGCATCACTGCTCTGCTGATCACAACCAGCCAGCAATAATCCCGCCAGCAATACTGCCGCCCCGGCCCCGAAATAAGGTATCTTCAGCTTCACGTTTTATCCTTTTGCAATAACCGCCTGATGAGTAATGAAATGACTATAACGGGAAGGCCGCTGCGGTTTAAAAAACGAAAAAGCATCAGCAAGAAGAAAAAAGCATAACGGGAAAAAGATAAATTAGTCGGAAGATGCCGTTAGTTCATCACTTGAAAGCCCGGTGATAATTAGCACCAGTTCACGATCGATTCCCTTCTCAAGCATGGCATGGGCTATCCGCAATGCTTCGTCCTGTTTGCCCTCGCGTTTGCCTTCTAGCACCCCTGTCCTTCGCCCCGACTCACGTAAGCATTCTGCAATTGTCATTAATCTCTCCTTATGTTGAGGAACGCGCAGGGCAACTTCTCGAATAAACGCCTCAAAACGCGGTGCACTGCCAGACTGCACTAGGTAATTAAATAGCGTTTCTACCTGACTGTCATTAGCGTGTCCCTTAATCAACAGAGCAACCAGTTTATCGACCAGCACCATCAAATCGCGCTCGCGTATATGCTTCTGGACAAGTTCCAGGAGCGCCACTCGCACACACAACATCTGGGAACTTTTCTATCTGCGAGGCGGCCTGGCGGATAAATACATGCTTTTGCAATGTATTCATTTTCAGGGAATAGCGTTCGCAAAAATGCCCGGTAAGCGTGAGCACCTCCGGGCATTTTTTATGAGCCATCCGGCAATGGCGACATCACACCAGGTCTTTCACTATTTCCATCAACCTGACAACATCTTCAGGTCGGGTATTACCGCTATGTGGATCGATAATCGAGCTGTAAACATGCGGCATCACGCGGGGTACTCCCGCCTCCAGACAGGTTTGCAGGATAACGCCGAAGTTATCAAGATCGATACCGCCGGTCGGCTCAATCAACGTCATGCCGTTTTGTACTGCAGCCGTCGCCAGCACGTACAGCTCAGGCAGCGACTGCTCACCGCCCATCGGGAAGAACTTCGCCGCATGGGCTCCTGAATCCAACATCATACGGACCGCTGCATCGCAGGAAACGCGGGCTGGCGTGCCCTGACTGCTGCTGACACCCGTCGAGATCAGCACTTCCCCGGGTGTGCCCGTCGGGCTGACTAGCGCATTGATATGGGTTTGTTCACCGCCCGTTGCCGCCAGGGCGCCTGCCGCAAACCCGCAGCCGGTAAAGGTCTGGTTGACGTGCGCCGGATAGACCTGTGAGGCAATCATCGCCGCTTTGTAATACTGTGCCGGGTCGCCAGCCCCCAATCCGACGGAGATTGACGGCACATCCGTCATCCAGCGTTTAACTTCCCGAACGCCTTCCTCAACCGAAGAAAACTGCGCCGAAAGAATGCCGATCACCGCGTGGCCTTCGGCAGCATCATAGATTTCCCGCGCATTGGCGATATCCTTCGCCAGCACGTTAATGGCCACTTTATTACGATAAAAATTAATCTGCTGCATGTTCTGCAATCTCCTTTAGTCGGGCCACGATCAGCGCCATTTCCCCTTCTGCGACCGTACGCGGGTCAAGACTAAATATGTCCTGATGAAGGTTGTAACGGCGAGCGTAGATCGCGATATCGCCCTCTCGCAGCTGCGCTTCTACGGCGTAAGCATCCATTCCCAGCACCTGCGCATTCACCCGAATACGAATCCGCCAGATGGCGCGCCCGGCTTCGTCCTGCTCAATATCCGCATCCAGTCCGCGAATCTCTGAAATCGCCTGCACTACGGGGTGGAGCGCTTCGGCAGTGACCACGGTTTGTCCCTGATGGTAGTTTTCCAGGGCATACACCAGCCCAACCATATTCTCTTTGCCGATTTTCATCGCCCGGGCAATTCCGTGATGCTGAGCCTTACAGGCCGCAATCCACTGTTTCTTCCCGGTGATAAACCCGGACGTCGGCGCGTTAAAGGCTTTTGCCCCGCTGTAGACCACCATATCCGCCCCGCTTGCTACCCAGGCGTGTAAATCTTCCTCGGCGGCGGCATCGACAATCAGCGGCAGGTTGTGAACCTGCGCAACCTGCACAAAATCGGCGATGCTCAACATCCCTTTCTGCACGCAGTGGTGCGATTTCACGTACAGCAGCGCGGCGGTATTGTCGTTAATCGCGCTCTCCAGCTGCCAGCGGGCCGCCAGATTACTTGAACCGACTTCCACCACCCGTCCGCCGCCTAAGCGGATGGCGCTGGTGATGGGCGCACCGTAGTCAACGTTATGCCCGCGCAGCATGACCACTTCATTGGCCATACCTGCGCTGTCCGGCATCAGCGTGACTCGCGCCTGGTCACCACGGGTAATGGCGGCGGCAACAGCGATAGCAATACCCGCCGATGCACAGGAGGTGACATAGCTGTCTTCAGCCCCGGTGTAGCGGGAAACCAGCTCGCCGGTACGGTCCACCAGCCGATCAATTTCAACAAAGGCTGAGGCCGCTCGTGCGGTGGCTTGCATCACTTCCGGCGCCACGCTGGAAACACCCAAAATGGTCATCTTGCCGCAGGCGTTAATGACCTGTTTTAGGCCGAGTTGTTGATAGATATTCTGTGTCATGGCTTACAGTACTCCCAGCAGCGAACAGACCACGCTGAGCGCAACAATCGACAGCAAAATCGTGGTGTAACGCGGCCCTTTCTTCACCAGATAGAAGTAGATGGCGAACACCGCCGCCAGTGGTAACAGGCCGGGTGCAATAGAGTCGAGGATCTGTTGAACCACCACTTCAGAGCCTTTCAGGGCACTGAGTTTTAGCGGCGTGGTGATCTTGACGTAGCTTGCAGAAAGCGCCCCCATCATGATCAGACCCAACACGTTCGCGCCGTAGATCAGTTCTTTAATTCGCCCCCCTTGCAGCAGACCGATAATCGAATCACGTCCCAGCGTATAGCCTTTGTGAACCATGCCGTAGCTGATTGCCAACGTGATAGCGGGATAGAGAATGAGCGGCACAATACCGCCCATCGCACTGCCATTGGCGGCAAACGGGATGAAAATCGCAATTAACAGCGGCATGACGGCGGCCCAGATGATGGAGTCCCCCATCCCAGCCAGCGGCCCCATCAGCCCGGTTTTAATCCCGGTAATTGAGGCATCGCTGATCGGCTCGCCGCGGGTTTTCTGCTCCTCCATCGCAATGGAGATCCCCTGAATCACCGCCCCGAACGTCTGCTCTGAGTTGAAGAAGTTCAAATGGCGTTTCAGCGCTTCCACCTGCTCCTCTTTTTGCGGGTAGAGTTTTTTGATGATCGGCGTCATCGAGGCGCAGAAAATCAGGCTTTGCAAACGCTCATAGGAGCTGGACACTTCCGCACCCAGCCAATAAATAAACCAGGCTTTGGTGATGTCGGCTTTGGTCAGCGTGCCGCTTTCACGCGCGCGCTCTACCAGTTCATGCTGCATTACGTCGCTGCTCATCATGCTGCTCCTTCATTTTTCGCCAGACCTTTAATCAGGAAGGCCACGCAGGTACCAAAGATTGCCATCGCCATGATGTCTACCTTCAGGTACAGCACCGCAAAGAAACCGCCGATAAACCACGGCAGCAGGCTCTTTTTACCGATCACCATAATGGTGATGGCGAAGCCCAGCGCCGGCAGAATGCCGCCCATAATTTCAAAGGAGTGCGTCAACCAGTGCGGCATCAGCTTCAGGAAGCTTTCCACAACGTCCTGACCAAAATAGTTGGCGGCAAACACCACCGGGAAACGCAGCACCAGTCCGAGTAACGCCGGGTAGAGGAACGCACAGCGCATAATGCCTGCCATGTTTGCCGTTTCCGCATGCTTGTCGGCCATATGTACCCACGCCGCGTTTAACGTACGGCGCAACTGGTCGAGGAACACGCCGATAACACCGAACGGGATCGCCAGTGCGATAGCCAGGTTCGGGTCCATTCCGGCCTTCACGGCGATAGGAATTGAAATACAGGCAGCCAGCGCCGGATCCGACGGGACGTTGCCGCCTGGCGTGGAGGTCACGCCGAGATAAACCAGCTGCATACCTGCGCCGATGATCATCGCCGTTTCCATGTTGCCTAACAGCAGGCCAACGAATACGGCAATCACCACTGGCTGTAGCAGCATGGCGGAGAAGGTGTAGCCAAGGCGTAATCGGGCAAACCAGTAATACAACCCCATCAGGCTTGCAAAGACTAAAGTATCCATAATTAAGTACCCTGTTATCAAAGAATTAGAATTTTTTCAGGATATCGTCCAGCGACTGCGGCTTATCTTCCGGGATGGTCTGGAAGAACACCTGAATCCCACGATTTTTCAGGTCGCTCAGAATGCCGACGTCTTTTTCATCCAGCGTAATGTTCTGGAACACCGCTTTGCGGTTTGGTCCACCGCCCAGTCCGCCCACTTGAATAGTGGTGACATCAAAGCCCAACTGGACCGCTTCCTGAACCGCCGCCAGGGAGGGGAACAGCACCAGCACTTTGCCGTCACCCAGTTGATTCTCTTTCCAGGCAGCGGCAAAACTTTGATTACCGAAGCAATCCACTTTGATGTTCGGCGGCGCGGCCATCAGGTAGATATTTTTCATAAACGGATCGGCATCCAGCTCATCGCTGACCACCGCAATCCGGTTTGCCTGAGATTGCCCAACCCATTTGGTCACCACTTGTCCATGAATCAGACGGCTATCGATACGACATAAAACGATGTTTGCCATGATGTTTATTCCTTATTGTGATTGTTGTAATTGACGTACGTGGGCCACAACGTCCAGGCAGCTGCTACGCCCGGCCTCGACCAGTTCGGCCACGCAGGTGGTCAGTTGGCCATGCTCGCGTTTGTCGAGCGCCTCCAGTAACAAAGAGGCGTTGAGTCCGGAAATCACTGCCACCGGGTAATCGGCGCTCAGCCGTGCCGCCACGTTAGAGGTGGTGCCGCCAATAAAATCGGTCAGGATCAGTGAGCCTTCTGGCATGATTTTCACTACGGCTTCGACGCGCTGATAAAACTCGCCAAGCGTATCAACAGGCATCAGCGCAATTTCCGTTACGCCTTTAATTTCGCCCATTACCATGCGCAGGCTGTTGCAAAGCTGTTGCCCCCAGCCGCCATGGGTCAGCAGCAGGATCTGGGGCAAGGATTCAGTGGTAGTCAAAATGGCCTCCTGGCTCGATTACATAGACATAGGTAAACAGAGCAAAGGCTGTGCCAGAATTTGTGTCACGCGGGGGAGTTGTGGGTGCCGACGGGGCGCAAAGCCCCATCAGGCAAGGGATTAGCTATATAACAGTTCGTAGATATAAATATATTCCGCATCCGATAAGCGAATGGCATAGGCCTCTTCAATCGGCAGGAAGGCGGATTTAATGACACTAAACGCACGAACATCCAGATCCGGCTTGTTCTCCAGCGCCATCTGTAACGGTTTGCGGTTAATCACGATACGCTCGACCATACAACAGCAGTGGATCAGGAAACGCAGTGTCACCTGGCGACTCGGTTTTAGCGAAAGCGTGGTGGTCAGATGGTTAAGTACACCTTCCATTTCCTTCAGAATCCGCTGTGGGTTAAGCACTGAAATATGGTTAATGATACTTTCCATGGTCAACGCACTGATAAAGCGCATCGCGCTGCGCTCCATCTGCAGTCGGCGTTCGCTGCTGGAGAGATCCGGCGTCAGCAGGCTGAGCACCAGCTCAGGGCCTTGCTCAGAGAACAATTCTTCGAGCGAGATAAACGGAATATCCGGCAGTCCCGGCTGGAAAGTACCCACGATGCCTGCCAGTCGTTCACTGGCGTTAATCGCCTGCTGAACGCGCTCGAGGCTGCGAACTTCGTTGTAATCGAGGATCACCATCCGTGTGTCCTGCGACATCAGTTCGCCGAAGCTCTCTTCCAGAACCTTTTTGATTTTTTCTGCCGTTCCCATCCCGGTGATGCAGGAGATAACCAGTACTTTGCCGTTATTTTCCTGCTGTGGCGTACAGAGCTGGCAGGGTATATTTTTACTCTGCATCAGTGCCGCCAGCTGCGGTAACTCACTGGTTTCATAGCTTAAATCCAGCCCTATCTCCAGCAGGCTGGTGAGCGTAATGTTGGGCATCAGCAGAACGTCTATCTGGAATAATTTGCTGATCGTGCTACCAAAATGGACCAATGAGCCAATATCCACCATCAGGATCAATCGGCGATATTGCCGGGTCTGAATCATCTGCGTCAGGGCTTCCAGCGTGTCGTGCACCGACTGCTCAAAAGGCATATCGATAGCGCTGAACACCTCGCGTTCCAGCACACGATTCACGTACTGCGCCTGGCTTGTGGCGGTCGTCGCGCCGTGGGCAATCAAAATCACCCCGCAGTCCGGGCTGGCGTCAATCCGTTGGCGGTAATGGCGGCACTCCTTGAGGAACAGGCACAGCCAGACCACTTCCGTCGCCGGGCATTGAATATGCAGCAGTTCATTGATTTTTCGGCATAACAGCGTGGCGTTTTCGTATTCATCTTTACAGCGGTCGAGGATCAGGCTGGAAGAATAAAGTTGTGGAATAAGCCCGCGCTGCACGTAGCCAATCAGCGCCAGGAAGTGTTTGCGCAGCGGGTTAACCAGATTTTCCGGCAGCGTGAAGCCAAGCACCTGCTCAACGCAGCCAATCAGCAGCGTGACTCGCTCTTCGATCTGATCGCCATAGCGCGGGGGGTGCGCCACGCTGTCGCGGCTATAGAGACCATATTCAAAAATCGAGCTGAGTTTGTTTTTGAGGATTGCCAGCGTTTCGGCTGGCGGTACGTTGCTGTTACGCAGGTTGATATATTCCCGGGTCAGGAAGCTGTAAAAGAGATCGCTCTCCTCAATTTCGGCTCCGGTGGCCAGCGAATTTTTCAGTGCGGGCAGCGTGCGGGCATCGATGCTCAGGTGCTCTTTGCCTTCGAACAGCGCCCCAACCAGCAGACGTTGTTCCGGCGTGGCGTTAAAGGGGATCTCGGTCAGACGTTTATCCAGCTGTAGCGTATCGCTGTGCTCCGTCATTCCCGAGGCCCAGGCCTGGGCGCAGAGAAACTGAATGTCGCTCTTGAGCTGACCAATATTGCCTTCCAGCGGCTTATTCAGCAGCCAGAGCAGCAGGGTACGGTCGATGCTTATCGTACGCTCGATTTTGCGGCTCTCACGCTGTAAGAAACCAACAATCAGTTCAACCTGCTCTTCCACCGAACGCTGGCGGATACCGGGGAGATCGATACATACCTGAATACGTCGCTGGAAGGTACGCAGCAAAGCCGAGCTTACCGGTTCGGTGGTCGCACATATCAGGCGAACTGAAATAGACCGCGCCACGGCGCTCGAACCCAGCGGCCGGTATTCACCTTTGTCGAGAATAGAAAACAGCTTTTCCTGACCTTCATACGGCAGGCGATGCACTTCATCAAGCAGCAGATAGCCGCCATCAGCCTGTTCGACCAAACCGGGTTTATTCTCGTTTGCGCCGGTAAACGCCCCCTGTCGATGACCAAACAGGTGCGAAGAGAGCAGTTCCGGGTTATGGGCGTATTCCGCGCAGTTGAAATAAACCAGCGGCGGGGGCGTTCCCGCTGCACGTTCACAAGCGAAACGGTGCATCAGTTCGGCAAAAAAGGTTTTACCCACGCCGGAGGGACCGGTCAGCAGAACATGCAGCCCATGGGGATACAGCACCGCCGCGCGGCCTTTTTCCACCGCATCACGCAGGCTGCGATCGTAACCAATCAGGCCGGAAAAGGGATCGTCTGTTGCCTGGTTTTCCTGAACAGGCAACAGGTCAGCAACGGTTTGCACTTCACGCTCGGACTCATCCAGTTTGCGCCCCAACAGCGTTTCAATTGCCTGACGATGCAGAAAGAATACCGGACGCCCGCGGCTTTTAATCACCAGGCCGTCGTTCCAGAGCTGATTGAGATCTTTACTGACTGAGTTGCGCGCCAGCCCGAGGTTAAAGCCGATGGCCTCCGCTGTGAACGCCGTTTCCTGCGCCAGATGGGCAAGATTCACTCCTCGCGTCAGCCGTTCCAGCTCTCCCAGTATTATCTCAATCCGTCTCATCTCTTTACCGCTTAAGAAATAAATGATTGTTCAGAACATACACTATTCTGCTACGCAAGAAAGTGAGGCGGCATCCAGACCTTCCGGTCATCAAAACGTTTTCGACAAATAATGGCGTGCGGAACCGGTTTCCGGGAAGTTATCGAGGGTCATTTGCAGCTGATAGCCGTTTTTCTGATAAAACGGCAGCGCCTGGAAACTCATGGTATCCACCAGCGCATGCAGGCATCCTCTCTCACGCGCCGTCTGTTCGGCGGCCTGCATCAATTGTGTGCCATAACCGCCTTTACGCAGCGAGTCATGCATCCACAGAAAATCGATACACAGCCATTCACCTTTGATTTTGCCGATCAGCCCGCCCAGAATTTCATTGCGATCATCACGCCAATACACCGCCAGGTCACCAAAATTGGTGGTTCTCAGGAACTGGCGATTGTAAGCGCGCAATCCGGCAAGCAGGGCATTTTGATCGTCTTCTGTAACGGTATCAGTAATCTGTATCTGCATCCTATCCTCCTGAAACACTACAACTTCTGGCTGATTTATTTTTAAACGTTAACACAGGCTGATGAGTGAGCCGTATGCCGTCTACACTTACCCTTGAGATGATGCGCATAGACAACAAGGATTATTATCATGAAATTAGCCGTTTTTCCGATTATTGCCGTCCTTTTCACGCTACCGGGCCTGGCGCAGGCTGACTCGGCTTACGGCGGGTTACAGTCGGTTCACGAAAAGAACACCGTACTCAAGGATTTGCGCAAACTTTGCACCCCACAGGGGTCGCCATCGGATGAAGTGTGGGAAAAAACGATTATGTCTGATACGCGCAATCAGCAGCATATTCGCGAAGCCATTGTGGCAATAGAAAGAAATAATCAGAACAACTACTGGGAAGCGCTTGGCAAAGTTGAGTGCCCTGATTTATAGCCATTATGTTGGAAAATGAGCACTGTAACCGGTTTCTGTATCGCAAAAACACGTATTGTTGCCACAACGAATAAAGAGTAAGGGAGCAACAATAATGCGATACCGTTTTCCTGCGAACTTCTGGTGGGGCAGTGCCTGCTCCGCGCTGCAAACGGAAGGTGATAGCCTCAACGGCGGCAAAAGCCAGACCACATGGGATGTGTGGTTCGACCGCCAACCGGGTCGGTTCCATCAGGGAATTGGTCCGGCGAACACATCCACGTTTTATCAGCATTGGAAACAGGACATCGCCCTACTCAACCAGCTGAAACATAACAGCTTTCGTACATCGCTGAGCTGGTCACGCCTGATCCCAAACGGCACGGGTGAGGTGAATCCAGAGGCCGTTGATTTTTATAACAACGTCATCGACGAGCTGCTGGCACAAGGTATTACGCCCTTTATCACCCTGTTCCATTTTGACATGCCGATGGTGATGCAGGAGAAAGGCGGCTGGGAAAACCGTGAAGTGGTCGAGGCATTTGGCCACTATGCACAGACCTGCTTTAACTTGTTCGGCAATCGGGTGAAGCACTGGTTCACCTTTAACGAACCGATTGTCCCGGTAGAAGGCGGTTATCTGTATGATTTCCACTACCCTAACGTGGTGGATTTCAAACGCGCCGCGACTGTGGCGTACCACACCATTCTGGCGCATTCGACGGCGGTTCGGGCATATCGCGCTGCAAACCTTGACGGTGAAATCGGCGTGGTGCTGAATTTAACGCCTTCCTACCCGCGCTCGCAAAACCCGGCCGATGTGAAAGCCGCACACTACGCAGACCTGCTCTTTAACCGTAGTTTCCTCGACCCGGTGCTGAAGGGTGAATACCCGGCGGATCTGGTGGCATTGCTGAAAGAATACGATCAGCTACCAGCCTGCCAGCCCGACGACGCGCAGTTGATCGCCGAGGGTAAAATCGACCTGCTTGGCATCAACTACTATCAGCCGCGTCGCGTTAAATGTCGCGATAGCGCCGTCAACCCGGATGCTCCGTTTATGCCGGAGTGGCTGTTTGATTACTACGAAATGCCGGGACGTAAAATGAACCCCTACCGTGGCTGGGAAATCTATGAGCCGGGTATTTACGATATTATTACCAACCTGCGTGATAATTATGGCAACCCGCGCTGTTTTATTTCTGAAAACGGTATGGGTGTCGAAAATGAGCAGCGTTTCATCGAGCAGGACCAGATAAACGACAGCTATCGTATTGAATTTGTATCTGAACATCTGAAATGGCTACACAAAGGCATTAGCGAAGGCTGCAATTGTCTTGGCTACCATATGTGGACCTTTATTGATAACTGGTCATGGCTGAACGGATACAAAAACCGCTACGGTTTTGTCCAGCTCGATCTGGAAACGCAAAAACGCACGGTGAAAAAGAGTGGCGAATGGTTTGCTCATACCGCCGAGCACAATGGTTTTAATTAAAACCAACCAGGATGCCGGATAGCAATCCGGCATACCGTGTTTTAGTTTATTGCATATCTTTTATGCGAACTTTTGCTGCCACCAGAAGCGCCGTCAGCAGCATCAGGCTGCCGGAAATCATCAGGGGTGACAGCAGTCCGAGGGTATCGAGCGCATACCCGCCAATCGCAGCGCCACAGGTGTTAGCCAGCTGGATCACGGCGACCTGAACAGACCCGGCTTTCTCTGCCTGATCGGCCAAAGAACGGGTGATCCACGTCGACCAGCCCACCGGTACCAGCGCAAACAACAGTCCCCAGATAATCGCAATACCCGCCGCCACCACTTTGTCGCTGCCCCACAGGATCAGGACCAGCGCACTGAGCGCCAGCACCAGTGGCGCACCGGCTAACGCCAGTTTGACCGAACGCTTCAAAATCATCGATGAGAACGACGTACCAACAAAGCTGGCAATACCGAAGCTCAGCAGCACCAGCGTCAGGCCATCAACGTCAAAGCCCGCCAGATTCATATAGATCGGGCGAATATAGGTAAAGAAGGCGAACTGCCCGGCAAAGGACATGAAGATGGCAATCATCCCGGCCATCACCCCTGGACGCTGCAACAGGCTGAACATGTTTTGTTTCTGATGCGAAGGTTCGCCAGGCAGCGAAGGCAACGCTCTCACCACCCAAATCGTGCACAGCACGCCCATTACCGCCGCCGCATTAAACACGTTACGCCAGCCGATAATGCCGCCCAAAAAGCTCCCCAGCGGCGCGGCAATGACCAGCGCGATGGAGACCGCGCCAAAAATCACCGACAGCGCTTTCGGCACCGTACGTGCAGGGACCAGACGCATGGTCAGCGATGCCGACATCGCCCAGAAGCCGCCAAGAGCCAGACCGAGGCAGGCGCGGCCAACGAGCAGCAGCGAAAAAGAATTGGCAAAGGAAACCAGCAGACAGGAAAGCGTCAGCAGCACCGAAAAGAGGATCACCACATAACGACGATCGGTCGCCTGAATAATTTGCGTCACAAACAGGCTGGCAAACATGGCGACAAACGCCGTTACGGTCACCGATTGCCCAGCAACACCTTCCGAAATACCGAGGTCCTGCGCCATTGGCGTCAACAAACTGACGGGCAGAAATTCAACGGTTATCAGGCAGGCAACACAGAACGCCACGGCGAATACCGCCGACCAGTTCGGTCGGGCATTTGCCTCAGCGCGGGATTTTTGTTCAACAGCGTCACTCATTTTGTTACCTGCGTGGGGTTATTGTAGAAAAGTTACGCAGTGTAACATTAAATTTGTGACGTATTTAACGTTTCAGCAACTGTTTTTCATTTGTTGCAGACGCCAGATTATCGGATTCCTAAAGATGGAACGCGACTCTTTTCCCTGTTGGCAGCTTAACATCAATGCTCAACTCACCACCCAGCGCAGCGACATAACGCTTTAGAGTCGACAGGCGTGGATCGTTATCAGCCTGTTCCATTTTTGCAATTGTTGGCTGCTTGACGCCCATTGCTGAGGCAAGTTCAGCCTGAGAGAGATTTAGTTCTTCCCTTAACATATTTAACGCAACTGCCTGACGTAGCACTTCTACTTTTTCAGCAATGCGCTCCTGGCTTTCGGGGCTTTGTTTAGCCATCAATTCTTTAAGGGTAGCCATAATTTTTCCTTACTTATTAAGGTGCTTTCGGTACTCAATATCTGCAAACTTGATCATATCTTTATAGAATTTCTTCTCGTTTATCCCTGTTTTATCCCCGGCACATAACACGATGCCATGACGGGAAGGATCAAACGCAAAGAACGCCCGAATGGGATTGCCCTGATGTTGTACCCGTAACTCTTTCATATTTGAAAAAGCAGAATCATTCACCGTATCTGCAAACGGCCTGCCTAACTGGGGTCCATATTCGGACAAAATCATCATCGCTGCGAGCATATCCTCCTTGAGCACTTCGGTTTGTACATCAAACCACTTGTCGAAAGCATCCGTTGTTTCCACATCCCACATCAGCGATCCCTCATAGCTAATAAGCTATAGGTAAATTATAGCCTATTAGCTATTAAATCAATGCTTATCACGCACTCATTATTCGCTAACTGACGCAGCCCTTGCCAGTCCGGTTATCCACTCCTGGTGACCGTTAATCATCGGATTGGGTAGCGTACGCGCCAGCTCCTGTGCCGGAACACCACGCTGCGACTCCTGGGTCAGAATACGTACGCGCCCGCCGGGTAAATCTTCAAACAGCCAGGCATGGACAACATCCAGACGCGAATCAGCATCCCCTTCCGCCCAGCCGTGCCAGGCAATACGTGCAGCCTGACCATCGACCGGTGGCGCATATTCGATGATTTGCGCTTCAATCGGGAAGCCAAAGGTTGTGAAACGGAAACGAGCGTTCATGCTCAGTAACGGTCCGGAGCCATCGTGAAACCGGATATCCGCCACATTGCTGTAATAAGTCGGCCAGCGCGTTGTGTCGTTGAGCTGCGCCCAAACGGCGCGGGCGCTCAGTCCGGCAACAATGATTTCATTGGAGGCAAAGTTATCGGTCGTCCCTGGCAAATACGCTTGCGGCCAGATAACCGCACTTTGTTGAGTCGCTTGTTTCATAATGTTCCTCGTCGTGTAAGTTAACGAGGATCATCATGCGCGGGAGAGAGATATAAATATAATGACGATTAAAAATAACCGTCATCACATATTTTGATATCAGTGCAACCAGTGCACCCCACCTTCAGGTTGAAAAAAGGCGTTATAGCGCATTTGAAACGCATTTATCTCCTGCATATCCGGCTCCATTTCGCGCAGGAAACCCAGCGCCAGGCGTACCTGTGCGTCGGTAATCGGCGCGGCCAGCCGGGCTTTTTGCAACACCCTGTGCCACTGCAGCAGATTCTGTTCATTACCGTCAACAATGACGATTTGCCAGATTAGCAGCACCTGGGCAGCATTTTGCAGATGCGATTCATCAGGTCGATGGAGGTACTGTAAAAACGCCTCTCCCTGCACTTTCCCCATCTGATCGATCATCGATTCTACCGGCACGACATCAATACTCAGACGTTCGCTCAGACGGCGAATCGCGCGCCGTGACCCGGACGTCAGTACCCGAAAACCCACAACAAAAACAACGACCAGCGTGGCCAGCATTATCCAAATCATGCGCACATCCATTACCCGACAGGACGCCCATCATAGCGGCAAATTCACCTGTGTCGACGACTGAACGTGTCATAATGTGACTTATCGAACCCATGAGCAGACATCATGAAATCTGATATCAGAACCCTCGATCTTAATCTGTTGAAAACGCTGGATGCCCTGCTGGATGAACGCAACGTCACCCGGGCGGCGCAGCGGCTGTCGCTCACCCAACCAGCGGTCAGCGGCATGCTAAACCGTCTGCGTGATTATTTTGACGATCCGCTGTTTGTCCGCACGCCGCACGGTATTGTCCCGACGCTCCGGGCTCGCGAAATGGCGGCGCCCATCAAACAGATCCTCAGCGACATTGATATCCTGCTTAAGCCCGCGCAGTTCGACCCACTCACCGAAACGCTCACCTTTACCGTCGCCGCTACCGATTACGCCCTTAAAGCGGTGATCGTGCCGTTTATCGCCGCGCTTCGCGCACGTGCGCCAGGTATTCGTGTGCGGGTCGTTCCCGTTGAGCCAGAGCAGCTAACAACACAGTTTGAGCAGGGTAAAATTGACCTGGCGCTGCTGACGCCGGATTCAACACCGGATAATCTGCACAACCGCTCGCTATATAATGAAGAGTATGTCTGTCTCATGCGTCATGATCATCCCGATGCCCACCAGGCGCTAACACTCGATCGCTTCTGCGCGCTGGAGCATGTGCTGGTTTCTTATAAGGGAGAAAGTTTCTGGGGGGTCACCGATGATGCGCTGGCAGAGGTTGGACGAAAACGACAGATTGGTTTGTCAGTCAGCAGTTTTCTGGTTCTGCCGGATATCCTCGCGATTAGCGAGATGATTGCCGTCGTCCCTGCCCGGCTGGCCTATACCGATCCCCGGATGCACGTTGTGTCGCCGCCGCTGCCCATTACTGGTTTTACTAAAAGTATGGCCTGGCACGAACGCACGCACCGCGATGCGGCGCATCAGTGGCTACGCAATCTGGTGCATGAAACCAGTCAGTCTAAACCATAAAAAAACCCGCCATAAAGGCGGGTAAAAGTTACCACTACACACTTAAGCGACTTTCAATTGCTGGATCTTTTTCTCGCGGCGAATTTTACGTTCTTCAAACACGGCCACGATAGCCATCAGGCAGATACAACCGATAGCGGCAGCATCCAGCGCGGCGAAGGTACCTGCCCAGCCAGTCAGACCGAATACCGGTGTACCATCAGCAATCATCCCCAGACCCAGCTTGGCGAAGCTGTCACCAATCAGATAGGCAAATGTCCCTTTAATCCCATCGGCAGCGCCGATCGCTTTTTTCGGTACGAAACCAACGGCTGCGACACCGATTAACAGCTGCGGACCAAACACCAGGAAGCCGAGGGCAAACAGCGAAGCCAGATAGACATACTGGTTGCTGGCATGCTGGTAAACACCCAGTGTCGCAATGATTAATGCCAGTGCCACACAGGCCACCAGCGCCCGGCGACCGTTTGCCAGGTCAGAGAGCCAGCCCCACAGCAACGTACCGACCAGCGCCCCCACTTCAAACAGGGTAAAGCCCTGAATCGCCACTTCTTTGGAGAGCTTCAGTTCCTGGAACGCGTACACGGTAGACCACTGGTCGATACCAATACGCACCACGTACAGGAAGATGTTGGAGAAACACAGCAGCCAGATCACTTTGTTTTTCAGCACGTACTCAACAAAGATCTGCCACTTGGTCATGTCATTTTCTTCGGTCTCTTTGTCTTCTTCGCTGATCTCTTCACCGAACAGCTCTTCAGCTTTCCCCAGACCATAAGATTCCGGGGAGTCGCTGCCATAGCGCAGGCCGATAAAGCCAACAATCAGGGCGATAATCGACGGGAAGATAAACATACCAATGACGTGACCGTCGAACAGGTAGTTGGCACCAAACAACGCCACACCCGCCGCACCGGCACCACCGAGGTTGTGGGAAATGTTCCACATACCGAGGTAAGAACCCCGCTTGCGACGCGGCGTCCATTTGGTGATGGTGGAATAACTACACGAACCGCCAGTACTCTGGAAAAAACCGCTCAGCGCGTAGAAGGTAATCATCAGGAACAGGCTGGTTGAGCCTGCGCCCATGCTGGCGCTGAAGCCGAGCATACAGATAGCCGAGAGGATCAGCATAAACGGCAGGAACTGCTTGGTGTTTTTGCCGTCCGCGTAGTAGGAAACCAGGGTTTTACCCACGCCGTAGGTGATAGAGAAGCCTAGGCCAATCATCCCCAGTTGCGTCATGCTCAGCCCGTAGGTGGAGATCATGTCGTTCTGCGCGATGTTGAAGTTTTTGCGGATCAGGTACATGGTCAGATAGCCGATAAAGACCACCAGATAGGACTGCATGAACGGTTTGAACCACATTTTGCGCCGCACATCGAGCGGCAGATCCAGGGTCGGCTTGCGCACCTGGTTGAGAAAGGCCAGCATTTGACACTCCCGAGCTAATTTTTATACCTGCGAATAGCAGGCATTGTAAAAATCAGCCGGGGGACGCGCCTGAGACAGCGTCCAGGTGAAACCGGGAAAATTTCTTAGTTTTGCCCCACTCAGGGCAAAAAGGTGAGGTGCATCACGCTTCGTTGAGATCGCGCGGGGCCTGGGCGTTTAAAAACGGCAGCAGCAATAGCGCGGAAATCCCCGCCGCAATAGCGATCACCACAAAGAATCCGGTCCAGTGCCAAACCTCCATCACCTTCGCCAGCGGCCAGCCGGAGAGCGAGGCCCCCAGATAAGCGAACAGTCCGACAAACCCGGTCGCCGCCCCTGCCGCCTCTTTGTGCGAGCACTCCGCCGCCGCCATACCAATCAGCATTTGTGGGCCAAAGACGAAGAATCCGGTGGTGAAAAAGCACGCCGCCTGCATCATGTAGCTGGCGAACGGCATCAGCCACAGCGAACCGACGGAGAGCAAAATCCCGGCGGCAAAAATCAGGTTCATTGGCCCACGATTGCCGTTGAACAGCTTATCTGATCCCCACCCCGCCACCAGAGCCCCAATAAACCCGCCCAGTTCAAACATGGTCATCGCGGTGTTGGCGGTCACCAGATCAACCCCCAGCGTTTCTGACATGTACAGATTACCCCAGTCGTTGATCGCCGCACGTACCACGTACACCAGCACATAACACAACGACAGCAGCCAGATGTAGGGATTCAGCAACACATAGCGGGTGAGAATTTC
Organism: Citrobacter sp. HN-141; assembly: GCF_033341895.1. Classification (NCBI taxonomy): domain Bacteria; kingdom Pseudomonadati; phylum Pseudomonadota; class Gammaproteobacteria; order Enterobacterales; family Enterobacteriaceae; genus Citrobacter; species Citrobacter sp. HN-141. The sequence continues at coordinate 64,390 of NZ_JAWPBF010000015.1, forward strand.
TTTGCGGGTTAAGCCTGCGCCCTCCTGCTGCTGGGCAATTTCTAACTCATCGTGTCGCCAGTCGCCAACCGGGGGTAAGCCAATCGCCTGCGGCCTGTCGCGCAACCGCCAGCACAGGAAAAATCCCACCACAATCGCCAGTATTCCGGCAATCATCATTCCTGCACGCCAGCCATAATGCAGCGCCGTCGCCGCCATCACCATCGGGATCAGTGCCCCGCCGACGTTATGCGCGGTGTTCCATAGCGCCCACCAGCCACCGCGCTCGGTACGCGAATACCAGGCAGTCAGCAAACGGGCGCATACCGGTGATCCCCAGCCCTGGAAGAACGCATTCAGTGCCCACAGTAGCGCAAAGGCCCAAAGCGAGGTCGAGAAACCGAACAGGATGTTTACCACACCGGTTGCAATCAAACCAATGCCCATAAAATAGCGAGCGTTGGAACGATCGCTGACGATACCGGAGACAAACTTCGACAGGCCGTAAGTGATGTAAAACAGCGTAGCCAGCAGGCCAATATCGCTGCGGGTCAGTACACCGCTGGTCAGGATATCCGGCACCGCCGCGTTGAAGCTTTTGCGCGTGAAATAAAACAGCGCGTAGCCAAGCCAGATGGTGGTCAGAATATGCCGCCGCCAGTAGCGATAACGGGCATCTACTTCACTCTTATTAGTAATGAGTGGCGCATTAGCCGGGGCTTTTAGAAACTGAAACATTGCCATTCCTTACACATAACGCTGAGGCAAAGAGACGCTGACCCGCGTACCGTGCGTACAGGATATCGAAAGCTTACCGCCGAGGGCCGTAATGCGCTCACGCATCCCGGTGAGGCCAAATCCTTGCTGATTCGAACCCGGCGGCAGGCCGCTGCCATCGTCCTCAATCACCAGCATTAACCGCTCATCCTGTAGCCAGCCCTGCAACGTCACCGCGCTGGCATTGGCATGCTTAACAATATTGTTCAGTCCTTCCTGGCAGACGCGAAACAGCGTCACCCGCTGACTTTCGCTGAGTTCTGATTCATCAATATGCCAGTCGAGATGGCTGACGATACCGCGACTTTCCAGCTCCATTTCCCGCATCAACGAACGGATAGCCTGCTCCAGCGTTAAATCATCTAACTGGCGCGGGCGTAAACGCCCCAACAGGCGGCGTACCGAATCGTATACCCCGAGTGAAAGCTGCTCGATATGCGCCCCACTGCGCTTCACGCCCACGTTCTCCGGAGCCAGCCGCTGAACGATACCGGCCTGAGTACGAATCGCGGTGATGGTCTGCCCAATATCATCATGCAGCTCACGCGCCACGTCGCGGCGCACGCTTTCCTCGGTTTCCAACAAACGTTCCGCCAAACGATGATTACGCGCCAGCTCGTTTTGCAACGACTGGTTGAGTTCACGCAGGCGCTGAATACCCGCGCCGAGCAGCAGCCCGGTCAGGCTCTGCGCCAGCAAGGAGAGCAGCAAGTCGACGGGATGGTCGTGCCAGGTCTGGCTGGCAATCAGCGCAATGGCATTCATTAGCGTGGCAATCAGCGCCCCCTGCCAGCCATAGTGCCAGGCAAGTGCAATAATCGGCAGCGCCAGGCAAAACGGCGTAAAACGTGACAGCTCATTCGGCAGACCCAACTGCAACCACAGGCTGACACTGAACAACAGCAGATACCAGACCAGATGCCGCCCGCGCCAGTTCACGGGTTGAGAAACCACCGCCGGTCCCAGCGGCAGCCAGGTGGTGCTGGTCAGATAGTGCCAGAATACCAGGCAGATCGGCGCCAGCGTCAGCCCACCGGTGAGTGTCAGCAGCAGCACGGTCCACGCCGCTTCACCTTGCCCAATCCAGGGCAACGATTGCAGCAGTGCCGCCGCCGTAAGAGCCGCGCCCTGTAACAGCAACGTGCGCCAGTCGCGCTGATGGCGGTATCGCGAAATCAGCATCACCGGGAATAGCGAGAGGGCGCTTCCGATCATCAAAAGTGGCAGATGGGCCAGCGCCACTTCCTGCGCCAGCCAAAACAGAAGCAGCCATTCCGCACACAACAGTACCGGCCAGTAGCCGCGCGGGCATTGCAGCATCAAGCCCAGGCGCAGGCCGAATGGAAACAGCAGCACTGCCAGCTCCGGGCGTTCAACCAGATGCAGACTGATACTCCACAGGCAAAACCATGCGGCAGAGAAGATAAAAAAGCAGGCAACGATGGTGACCAACCGGGAAAAGAACGTGTTCATTGCCAGCCGTCAAACATCCGCCGTGCCAACTCAACATCGTTGCTTACGCCCAGCTTTTCCATCAGGTTGGCGCGGTGCACGTGTACCGTTTTTGGTGACAAGCCCAGTTCAGCCGCTATCTCTTTGACTGCCATCCCTTGCGCCAGTTTTTCTGCCACCTGACGTTCGCGTTTGGTGAGCGGGTCCTGACGCCCGGCCGCCAGTTTGACGGCGATATCCGGCGTTAAATAGCAGCCGCCGGTCGCCACGGTACGCACCGCGGCTATCAGCTCATCGGGGCTACAGCGTTTTGAAAGAAAGCCTCGCGCCCCTGCGTTCAACGCCTGCTCCACCAGCGCCGGGCTGTCGTGGACGGAGAGCATGATAATCGCCATGCCTTTTGGCAACTGGCTTAACAGTTCAAGACCAGAGATATCAGGCATCGAGATGTCGCAGATACAGACCTGCACGCCGCGCCCCGGCAATCCTGCCAGCGCCTCGCTACCTGAGCCAAACTCAGCCACCACCTGCAAATCAGGTTCCAGCCCCAGCAGTTGGGCAAAGCCGGAGCGGACGATAGTATGGTCGTCGATAAGGGCGATGGTGATCATGGGTTTGTCCTGGTGGATAAAAAAACGCGCTTACCTTAACGATAAGCGCGTGACTGTTCAAGCCTTGAGCGAATCACTCAAAGAACACAGTGATTTTGTTAAACATCGAGGGATCAGACTGGTTGCGCGCCACTTTCACCACATCTTCCAGTTTGTCGATCTGGCTTATCATCTGCTCCAGACGCTGGTCGTCATTCACCAATAGCCAGATACGGCTCTTATCACTGTCCTGAATCGGTAGACAGAGGATACCTTCCACGTTGAACGCACGGCGGGCAAACAGTCCACAAACGTGGGTCATTACACCCGGGTGATTGCGTACGGTGAGTTCCAGGATTACGTTGTCATGAGTCTGCTGTTGCATGGCTTATTCCCCCACCATTTCAGTGTTTGCCGCACCCGGCGGTACCATCGGGTACACTTTTTCTTCTGCATCAATACGTACGTGGATCAGCGCAGGTCCTGGACGATTAATTATCTCCTGCAGCGCCGCCTGTGGATCCGCTTCATGATTTAAATCGCAGGTTTCGAGACCAAAACCGGCGGCAATCTGCATAAAGTTAATCATCCCCGGATAGGTCGCAGCAAATACGCCTTGTTTATAGAACAGGCTCTGCTGCTGATACACCAGACCCAGCGCTTCGTTATTCATCAGGATGATTTTAATATCCAGCTGATTTTCGCTGGCAGTCGCCATCTCCTGAATATTCATCATCAGGCTGCCGTCGCCGGAGAAGCACAGCACTTTCTTGTCCGGGTTCGCCAGCGCCGCGCCAATCGCTGCAGGCAGACCGAAGCCCATGGTCCCCAGACCACCAGAAGTCAGCCACTGACGTGGGCGATTCAGCGGGTAGGCCTGTGCCGCCCACATCTGATGCTGGCCTACGTCGGTGGTGATAATGGCGCTATCGTCTACGCAAGCCGCAACGGCGTTAATCAGCCCATAATGGCTGAGCGGATCGCTTTCCTGTGGAATGGTACACGGGAATTCACGCTGCAAATCCGCCACCATGTGATGCCATGCGTCGCGCGACTGCACCTCAATCAATGGGATCAGCTGTTCCAGCACCTCATTCACATCCGCCTGAATGGCCACGTGCGGCTGTTTGATTTTACCCAGCTCGGCACGATCGATATCCACATGAATAATCTTTGCATTCGGGCAGAACTGCTCGGTTTTACCAATCGCCCGGTCATCAAAACGTGCGCCAAGAACAATTAATAAATCAGCCTCTTGCAGTATAAAGTTGGTACTGCGTGCGCCGTGCATGCCCAGCATACCTAACGACAGCGGATGCGCTTTTGGCAACATACCCAGCGCCATTAAGGTCATGGTGGTGGGCAGCATCGCTTTTTCCGCCAGCTCACGTACGCGCTCAGGTGCGTTAATCACGCCGCCGCCGAGATACAACACCGGACGTTGTGCCGCATTAATCATAGCGGCAGCATCGCGAACGCTGTCCGCGCTAAAAGTTGGCGCAGGGGCTTTTTCTGCTGGCTCCGGCATCTCTTCAATTTCAAATACGGCTGTTTGAATGTCCTTAGGTATGTCTATCCACACCGGGCCTGGGCGTCCTGACTGCGCAATGCGGAAGGCATCGCTCATGACCTGCGGTAATTCATTGATATGGCGAACCAGATAATTGTGTTTGGTGATGGGGATAGAGATGCCGTAGGTGTCAACTTCCTGGAAGGCGTCGGTGCCGATCATAGAGGCTGGAACCTGCCCGGTGATACACACCAACGGAATAGAGTCCAGGCGCGCATCGGCGATAGCAGTAACCAGGTTAGTTGCCCCCGGCCCGCTACAGGCCATACACACCGCCGGTTTACCTTCAGTACGTGCCATCCCCTGGGCGATAAACCCCGCACCCTGCTCGTGGCGCGCCAGGATATGACGGATTTGCGTGCTTTGGCTCAAGGCGTCGTAGACCGGGAGAATTGAGCCGCCAGGAATACCGGTGACCACTTTAATTCCCTGACGTTCCAGGAAATGAACGATGAATTCAGCGCCCGTAAAGCGCGTACGCTTGGATGTGATGCCCGAACTTGCCATGCTCCAGTCCTTTTATTCTGGGCCTTTGCTCCGGGCAGGTCTCTTAAACGAAAAACCCCGCCCGGTTTGCGCCGGCGGGGTTTTGGAATCGTGTGTTGTTCCGGACCCTACGGCGCATTGCCGACGACCACCACCACACGCACGACGACCGCTGCGCGAGATGGCGCAGTTTTTAGTAGGGTCGCAGTCAGCATGGAAGGGTTCATTAGGGACCTTGTCTGTTTGTTGGTTAACAGGATTTATACAAACACAGGTTTTTCAGCGTGACAATGGAAAATTTTTCATCTGCGCAAAAATGCGTCAAAGATCACGTTTAGCTGTACGCAATGTAAAAACAAAAAACCCCGCCGGGGCGAGGTTTTTTTTCAGGGTTTGCGGCTGGTAACCGCAGAACGCACTGTGTTACGTCAACGCAAGAAGTATACGCGATCGGCAACGAACGCGCAATTTAAGGCACGGATTTTGACGTTTCTGAGTATGGATCGCTTTGCGGATATTGTCCATAAAATACTGTTCATACATACAGTATTTATCTATACTGTGAATGTCCGCAGTGCGCGAGGGGGCCGCTGTTTTACCGGCGCATCAAAGTCCTGGCTGAAACGGGTGGTGCCGTCAGCGCCTTAACCCCCGAAGTGAGCACACTGTGTTACGTCAACAAAGGTGCTGGCAACAGGCAGCGGCGAGGTACGCCAGCACCGTGCTCCTTGTACCAAAAGGAGAGCGTATGAGCCTCGTGGATATCGCTATTCTTATCCTCAAACTCATCGTTGCAGCACTGCAACTGCTTGATGCTGTTCTGAAGTATATAAAATAGTTCAGATTCAAGTCGCACTTAAGGGGAGCGGGTTATCACCTGCTCCCCTTTCACCTTCTCCCAGGTGCTTGTGTCGCGCCAATATGTTACGTTTTTATGACATTCTCAGGGAAGAATACCGCTATGACCCTTTCTGTTTTCTGCATTTTACTGTTCGCCGCGCTGCTTCATGCCAGCTGGAACGCCATTGTTAAAGCAGGAAATGACAAGCTGTACTCTGCTATCAGCGTGAGTGGCTCGGCCGCGATGATGGCGCTGATTCTCTTGCCCTTCGCCCCCCAACCCTCTGCCGCCAGCCTGCCGTTTTTGGCGATTTCAACCGCATTACAGGTGGTGTACACCGTACTGGTTGCCAAAACCTATCAGGTTTCAGACATGAGTCAGACCTATCCCATCATGCGCGGCACCGCCCCATTGTTGGTCGCTATCATCAGCGTCCTGTTTCTCGGCGATAGTCTGTCAATGCTGGCCTGGGTGGGGATTGCCACAATCTGCCTGGCAATCCTCGGCATGGCATTTAACGGTCGCAGTAGCTCGCAACGAGGGATCGTTCTGGCGCTCATTAATGCCTGCTTTATTGCCGGCTATACGCTGGTTGATGGCACCGGTGTTCGGCTTTCAGAGACTGCTCTGGGCTACACGCTGTGGACCTTCTTCCTGAACGGCTCCTGCTTGTTGAGCTGGGCGATGATTGCCCGACGCCGCGAAGCCTCCCGCTATCTGGCGCACCAGTGGAAGAAAGGTATTCTTGGCGGTATTGGCACCATGGGCTCTTACGGGCTGGCACTGTGGGCGATGACTCAGGCCCCGCTGGCGGTGGTAGCCGCACTGCGTGAAACATCCATTCTGTTTGGCGCACTGCTCGCCTGGTTGCTGCTAAAAGAGAAAGTCGCCGGAGTCCGCCTTATCGCGGCCGCAGGTATTGCCGCCGGCGCAGTATTGCTACGTTTGTCTTGATCGTGCTTTAACCCGATGCAATCCGGCAACATTTGTTGCCGCTATTTGTTTACATTTCCTGCCGTTCATCGTTTAAACATTCCAGTCCACTATCTGGCCTTCTTTTTCTGTTGTGGTAGATTCCACGCGCATTTATGGGAAAGTGCAGCACCTTATTCTTATTTTTTCTTCATTTGAAAAGTAATCAGCGAAATGAAAAGGCATAGAAGCGTCAATTTGTTGTTGATGTTGGTATTACTGGTGGCGGTGGGTCAGATGGCGCAAACCATTTATATCCCCGCGATTGCTGATATGGCGCGTGAACTGAACGTTCGCGAAGGCGCGGTGCAAAGCGTAATGGCTGCCTACCTGCTGACCTACGGCGTGTCACAACTGTTTTACGGCCCGCTTTCCGACCGCGTAGGTCGTCGCCCGGTGATCCTCGCCGGGATGTCTATTTTTATGCTGGCTACGCTGGTCGCCATTACTACCCATAGTCTGACGGTATTGATTATCGCCAGTGCCATCCAGGGTATGGGGACAGGCGTCGGCGGTGTGATGGCGCGAACCCTACCGCGAGACCTGTATGAGGGTACTCAGCTGCGCCACGCGAATAGTTTGTTAAACATGGGTATCCTGGTCAGTCCGCTGCTGGCACCGCTGATTGGCGGTATGCTGGATACGCTGTGGAACTGGCGCGCCTGCTATATTTTTCTGCTGATTCTGTGCGCGGGTGTCACGTTTAGCATGGCGCGCTGGATGCCGGAAACACGGCCTGCTGGCGCGCCACGTCCACGGCTGATTGCCAGCTACAAAACCCTGTTTGGCAACGGCACATTTACCTGTTACGTGCTGATGTTGATCGGCGGCCTGGCAGGCGTTGCGGTCTTCGAAGCCTGCTCCGGGGTATTGTTGGGCGCACGGCTCGGTTTAAGCAGCATGGTGGTCAGTATCCTGTTTATTCTGCCCATCCCGGCGGCGTTTTTCGGCGCCTGGTTCGCCGGTCGCCCGAACAAGCGTTTCTCGACTCTCATGTGGCAGTCGGTTACCTGCTGCCTGGTTGCCGGGTTGATGATGTGGATCCCAGGTTTGTTTGATGTGATGAACGTCTGGACACTGCTGGTTCCTGCCGCGTTGTTCTTCTTCGGTGCGGGGATGTTGTTCCCACTGGCAACCAGCGGCGCAATGGAGCCTTTCCCGTTCCTGGCAGGTACTGCCGGCGCGCTGGTTGGTGGCTTACAGAACATTGGCTCTGGCGTGCTGGCGTGGCTCTCCGCGATGCTACCGCAGACCGGACAAGCCAGCCTCGGGCTGCTGATGACCCTTATGGGGCTGCTGATTTTTGTGTGTTGGCTGCCGCTGGCGTCACGCGTGTCGCATCAGGGACAGGCGGTTTAAGCGCATGATGGCCCGGCTTATCGCCGGGCTTTTCACATTCAGGCGCAATCATCGTATTAATCAACGGCTCCAGTGCCGGACGCCAGGCGCCTTCTTCTCCATCATAAAACTGCGTATCAGCATTGATTGCATAGGGAATCTTCGCCTTGCGCAGCTCACATGCCATAAACCGTGCAAACGCAGTTTGCGCGGCAGAAGGCGTGTTTTTGATGGTTTCTCCCGGTGACCAGCCCCCCACCCAACTGACGTGCCCCGTTTTCTGTTGCCAGTGAATGGCCGTATTAATACGGGCGCGAATGGCGGCTTTTTCTGCCGCAGTCCCCGACGTCCAGGGATACTTACCGTTATTTTTTAGCGGCCCCCACGGGAAGATATGCCATTCGGCCAGAACGGTATTCTGGCTTTGCGGCGGTAATTTCAGATTAGGCAAATCTTCCGGTGCCGCGCGCAGTCGCGGCGCAATGAAAATCATCCGCTGCGGCGCAATGGCGTGGATTGTGCGAATGGTTTTGTCATACACCCGATTGAGCGAAGTCTGATTGTGATTAAGCTTATCGGCAGGCTCATAAATCAGGTCAAAACCCAGCAACGGCGAGCTTTGCCCAAAATAATGCGCCACTGCGACCCACCAGTTAACCACCTCTTTTTCGTTACCGCTATTGGGGTCTTTTTTATATTCATCGGCCTGATAAGCAATAATCGGGATCACGCCGTATTGCTCGCAAGCCTCTACCAGCTTGCGCAAATGGATAAGCCTGGCTTCTGTTGGCTCACCCGCCACACGAATACGCACATGAGAGATCCCCTTCGCCTTGAAATCCCGTACCACCAGCGGATCGAACTCGCGGATACCGCGATCGGTGCGCGCCCAGTCTACGTCCATTCCAACCCCAAGCTGCTGCGCATACAGCCCCGCCGTCAGCGCAGGGGGCGCGGCATACACGGTAGCACTGGCTAACAGTAAGAGGGAAACAATCGGCTTTAACACGGTCGTCCTTACGCAAATCATCAGGTGTGATATCACGTATTTAGCATGATTTTTGATACCTGGTGTAGAGAGAAAGCGTAAAAAATATTCGCGGCCCGCTTATTTAACCTGCTCCTGCAGCCAGCCAATAAATGCCTCGATTTTTGGCCACTGCCTGCCGGGTAACGTGGTGATGTAATAGTGTTGATGGCATTTCAGCGCCATATCACCGAAAGGCGCGACCAGTTCCCCGCTGTCGAGGCGCTTTTGTACCAGTCTCTTTCGTCCCATCGCTACGCCGATATGGTTCATTGCCGCAATCACCGCTAAATCTGAACGATCGAAGCCAATACCCGACGATGTCGGCAAATTCACTTCATAATGTTGCGCCCAACTGTGCCATTCATCGGTCCCGGAGTCGTTGCTCCATGCCTGTCTATCGTGCAGCAACGTGCAGTGCGACAGATTCACTAACGCCCCCGTAAGATCATAACGACGGGCATAGTCCGGGCTGCATACCGGCAGGATCTCTTCATCCATCAGGAAATGGTGCGTGAGCTGTGCAGAGGGGGCATCGTCAAAATAAATGGCCAGATCAACCCCGGCACGTTGCAAATTGACGTTGTCGTTCCCGGTCAGCATGGTCAGGGAAATCGACGGGTAACGGCGGGTAAAGTCACCAAGCGCCGGAACCAGCCAGCACTGGGCAATAGAGGGGCGTGAGTACACAGTGAGCGTCCCGGACAGCTCCTGGTTTTTGATATCGAGGATTTCCTGATTCAGCGTATCCAGCGACGATTTCAGCGCCCAGAACACCCGTTTACCTTCGTGCGTGAGTTCGACTTTGCGATGTGAGCGGACAAACAGCTGGATGCCCAGTTCCTCTTCCAGTTGATTAATGCGGTGGCTGACGGCGCTAGGACTTAACGACAGTTCGTCTGCTGCCAGCGCAAATGACTGATGCCTGGCCGCCACTTCAAAGGTATACAGTTTTGAGAGTTGCCAACCATTGAGCAGCCGATTTCTGACTTCGCGAAGGGGGTCCATATTCACCTCTTTCATCCTGATTCTTTCGCCGAAGTGTAAAAAAATCCGCTGTAAAAATCAGCGTAAAGATGAATCAGAGTGAACCATATCGCATTATCAGGCCATTATTAGATGTAAATCACTCTTTTGATTCAATCTGGCTCATGTGAAAGGGGATTTTTATCGTTTGTCAGACTGTGCCTTATTTTTGTCCAATAGACCCAGGCTATAACGTCAGGTTAATCACAGGGCAAGGTGAGTTATGCACTCTCAAATCTGGGTTGTGAGCACGCTGCTGATAAGTATCGTGTTAATCGTTTTGACCATCGTGAAGTTTAAATTTCACCCGTTTCTGGCGCTGCTGTTAGCCAGCTTCTTCGTGGGTACCATGATGGGCATGGGGCCGCTGGATATGGTCAACGCCATTGAGAGTGGCATCGGCGGTACGCTGGGCTTTCTCGCTGCCGTTATCGGTCTTGGTACCATTCTCGGCAAAATGATGGAGGTGTCCGGCGCGGCAGAACGCATTGGCCTGACACTACAGCGTTGTCGCTGGCTTTCTGCCGACGTCATTATGGTACTGGTCGGACTGATTTGCGGCATCACGCTGTTCGTTGAAGTGGGCGTGGTGTTATTGATTCCGCTGGCATTCTCTATCGCTAAAAAAACCAATACCTCACTGCTGAAGCTGGCGATCCCGCTGTGTACAGCGCTGATGGCGGTGCACTGCGTCGTCCCACCGCATCCGGCGGCCCTGTTCGTGGCCAACAAGCTGGGTGCCGATATTGGTACAGTGATCGTTTACGGTTTACTGGTTGGCTTGATGGCCTCGCTAATCGGCGGACCGCTGTACCTGAAATTCCTCGGCAACCGTCTGCCGTTTAAACCGGTTCCGGCTGAGTTTTCCGACCTGAAGGTTCGCGACGAGAGTACACTGCCATCGCTCGGTGCAACGCTGTTTACCGTGCTGCTGCCGATTGGCCTGATGCTGATGAAGACCGTCGCTGAGCTGAATATGGCGAAAGGCAGCGCGGTTTATACGCTGCTGGAGTTTATTGGTAACCCAATCACCGCGATGTTTATCGCCGTTTTCGTGGCCTATTACATTCTCGGTCTACGCCAGCATATCGGCATGGGTGCACTGTTGACCCATACTGAAAATGGCTTTGGCTCGATTGCCAACATTCTGCTGATTATCGGCGCAGGCGGCGCATTCAACGCTATCCTGAAAAGCAGTGGGCTGGCGGATACTCTCGCGCAGATCCTCTCGAACATGCATATGCACCCGATTCTGCTGGCCTGGCTGGTGGCGTTAATCCTGCACGCCGCTGTCGGTTCCGCTACGGTGGCAATGATGGGCGCGACGGCAATCGTGGCACCGATGCTACCGCTCTACCCGAACGTCAGCCCGGAGATCATCGCTATTGCCATCGGTTCCGGCGCCATTGGCTGCACAATCGTCACCGATTCCCTCTTCTGGCTGGTGAAGCAATACTGCGGCGCTACCCTGAATGAGACGTTTAAATACTATACGACCGCGACATTTATCGCGTCGGTGATTGCACTGGCGTGCACATTCCTGCTTTCCTTTATCATCTAAGCGCAAAGAGACGTCCTATGGAAAACATGCAAAAACTTATCGCCCAGTATCCGTTAGTGGAGGATCTGGTCGCACTGAAAGAAACAACCTGGTTTAACCCGGGCACCACCTCTCTTGCGGAAGGTTTACCTTATGTTGGCCTGACGGAAGATGACGTTCAGGATGCTCACACCCGTCTGGCGCGCTTTGCGCCGTACCTGGCGAAAGCCTTCCCGGAAACGGCGGCGACCGGCGGCATTATCGAGTCTGAGCTGGCCGCCATTCCCGCCATGCAGAAGCGGCTGGAAAAAGAGTACGGACAGCCTATCAACGGCGAAATTCTGCTGAAGAAAGACAGCCACCTGCCGATTTCTGGCTCGATTAAAGCCCGTGGCGGTATTTATGAAGTGCTGACCCACGCCGAAAAACTGGCGCTGGAAGCGGGTCTGCTGACCACGAAAGATGATTACAGCGTGCTGCTTTCACCTGAATTCAAACAGTTCTTTAGCCAGTACAGCATCGCGGTAGGTTCCACCGGCAACCTGGGGATGTCTATCGGCATCATGAGCGCCCGCATCGGCTTTAAGGTGACGGTACACATGTCTGCCGACGCGCGCGCATGGAAAAAAGCCAAACTACGCAGCCACGGCGTGACGGTTGTCGAGTATGAAGAAGATTACGGTGTGGCAGTTGAACAAGGACGTAAGGCGGCAGAGTCCGATCCGAACTGTTTCTTTATCGATGATGAAAACTCCCGCACGCTGTTCTTAGGCTATGCGGTGGCCGGACAGCGCCTGAAGGCGCAGTTTGCCCAGCAGGGGCGCGTGGTGGATGCCGATCATCCGCTATTTGTTTACCTGCCTTGCGGCGTCGGCGGCGGCCCTGGCGGGGTGGCGTTTGGCCTGAAGCTGGCGTTTGGCGATAACGTTCACTGCTTCTTCGCAGAACCGACTCATTCACCGTGCATGCTGTTGGGAATTTACACCGGACTGCACGATACCATTTCCGTGCAGGATATCGGCATCGACAACCTGACGGCGGCAGATGGGCTGGCAGTCGGTCGCGCATCGGGCTTTGTAGGCCGGGCGATGGAACGTCTGCTCGACGGTCTGTACACGCTGGAAGACCAGACCATGTATGACATGCTGGGCTGGCTGGCGCAGGAGGAAGGTATTCGTCTTGAGCCGTCAGCACTGGCTGGCATGGCTGGCCCGCAGCACGTTTGTGCCTCCGCTGATTACCAGCAGATGCATGGATTCAGCGCAGAGCAGCTCAATAACGCCACTCATCTGGTATGGGCAACCGGCGGCGGTATGGTGCCGGAGACCGAAATGGCGCAATACCTGGCAAAAGGACGCTAACCCCCCGCTGATCTCAACGCAGCATCGCCATCAGCTCCATCGGTGAGCGATGCTGTTTAATCAGATCGCGCATGACGCGCATATGGGGTGATGAGTGTTCAAAGAAGGCCTGATATCCCGCACACAGCACATTTTCCCCGTGGATATCCCCATGCACCGGGCAATCACCACGGTAAAATTGCGATAAGGAACATGACCGGCAACGCGCGCTCTGCGGTGAGGTCAATTGCTGTTCAATTTGCATCGCCAGACCGCACCATCGACGCAGCGTTTTATCAAAAAGCTGAATAGATACCCGATTAATATCTTCACGAACCCAGATATCAAATATCGTATTTAAAAACTGTCCCCACCCTTCTGGTGTGACAGATTCAGCCGTCAGGTTGCCTGCTTCATCGCGCTTAATCAGGGGGATAAACTGGACGAGACGAACATCGCCCTGTCGTAAATCACGGTACAATCCAATAGGTTGTAAACTCTTCTGGTGATCAATCACCACCTTTAAAACCCCCTCACTAACATCCATGTCCTCACATACTGTCATGCAAAATTCCCGATATATACGATAAGTTGGCGAACGTGTGTTACAGCAAACAGTATTGCAAGGGATAACACCGCGAGGGAGATCATAAATTTGTCACGCACCGCACGAGATTCAGAAAAATCGCTATGCGTAACATCCATCAGGTTACGGCTGCGGGTGTAGCGCCAGAGAATAATCGCCACAATTGCCAGCACAGCTATCGAAACCCAGAATAACGCTCCCGCCTGATGCCAGTTATGCTTAATCGCCAGCGCCATCAGTGCGCCATAGCCTAGCAACGTACGAAACCAGGCCAGCGATGTCCGTTCCGGTTGTAGACCAGGGTCGGACTGGCGACGAGCCTTACGACTATCCGGCATACAGCACCAGCGCCATAACAATCACCGCCACAAGCGTCAGCATGACGCTGATAATCAGCAGGCTGTTGGTGTACGGCATGTCCTCTTTCAGACGCATCGCCTTTTCATTTCGCAACCAGCGCAGATAACCGTAAATCGCCAGACCACCCGCAAACAGACACAGCAACAAAGCAAGTGCCTCACGGATGACCGGCGTAGCAAAGTCCGGGGCCAGTTGATCAAGACCAACGCCTGCCGCCAGAAAACCCAGCGCAGTGCGGATCCACGCCAGAAACGTACGCTCATTTGCCAGCGAGAAGCGGTAATCCGGCGCTTCCCCAAGGCGGGAAATCTTCATGACGACTCCTTCAATATTGTCGTCTGGTCGTTATACCGGAACAGTGAAGAAGTATGAACCTGATTCGCCAACGAAAGGGAGCGTAATGTGATGAGGCAATGGAAAAGAGAGATGTGCTTGGTAATGGCGACTGGCGTCTTATCCGGCCTACAGTGAACGATGTAGGTCGGATAAGCACAGCGCATCAGGCACTCCTGGATATGCTGGCTGGACAGGTCAGTTTTAACCTAATCCCCAGAAGAGCACCGCCAGCAGTTGCGGGGTAATAATGCGCAGGAACATGACCAGTGGATAAACGGTGGCGTAGGAGAGCGCTGCTGCGCCACTGGTGGCATGCAGGTTGTTAGCAAACGCCAGCGCAGGAGGGTCCGTCATCGACCCTGCCAGCATGCCGCACAGCGTCAGATAATTCATTTTGGCAAAGATACGTGCCAGCAAACCGACAGTAATCAGCGGAATGGCGGTAATGAAAATACCGTAGCCCACCCAGCTCAAACCATCGCCCTGCGTCAGCGTATTCACAAAATCGCCGCCGGATTTCAGACCAACCACCGCGAGAAACAGCACGATCCCCAACTCTCGCAACGCCAGGTTCGCGCTGGGAGGCATAAACCAGTATAGCTTACCGATACTGCCAATACGCCCCAAAATCAGCGCCATAATCAGTGGTCCACCGGCCAACCCCAGTTTTAATGCCACTGGGAAACCGGGGATAAACAGCGGGATTGAACCCAACAACACCCCCAGCCCGATCCCGATAAACACCGGCAACATCTGCACCTGCTGCAGTTTTTGCTGTGCGTTACCCACAACATTGGCAACAGCATCAATCGACGAAGGTCGCCCCACCAGATTCAGGATATCGCCAAACTGCAGGCTGGCATCGCTGCTGGCGACCAGCTCAACCCCCGCACGGTTCAGACGGGAAATCACCACGTCGTAACGTTCTTTAAAATGCAGGTCGCGGATACGTTTACCCAGCACCTGTTCGTTAGTCACCACCACACGCTCAACGCGTAAGTCGGTACCTCGCGTCGACAGCGATGTATCAACCTCCTGCCCAATCACTACCTGCGCATTGTGCAAATCGCCAGGCTGTCCGACCAGGTGGAGCAAGTCGCCCATCTGGATAATCGTCCCCGGCGACGGCACCATTAACGTTTCATCTCGCTTCAGGCGTGAACAGATGATTTTGTCGCTGTTCAGAATAGGGACATCCTGAATCGCCATGTTATTGAGGTTCGGGTTTTCCACACGAATGTTCATCGTCTGAATCAGCGTATGACCGTTGGTCAGCGTTGATTCATGCTGCTGAGCCTCGGACTCAACGTTCACGCGAAAAATGAGGCGCATCAGCCACATGGTGAGCAAAATACCGCAAATACCGAAAGGATAAGCCATGGCATAGCTCATCCCCATCTGATCGACCACATCCCCCGGCGTACCCAGATCGCGCAGAATTTGCTGCCCGGCACCCAGTGCGGGCGTATTGGTGACCGCGCCGGAGAAGATCCCCAGCACCACGGGCAGCGGAATCGCGAAGATCTTATGCAAAAGCGCGGTGACCAGCCCCCCGATAATCACGATCAGCACTGCAAACAGGTTCAGACGCAGTCCCGAAACACGCAGTGAGGCAAAGAAACCCGGCCCGACCTGGATGCCGATGGTGTAGACGAAGAGTATCAGGCCAAATTCCTGAATAAAATGCAGCATATCGCCGCTCAGGGTCATCCCTGCCTGATCGACAAAGTGTCCGACGATGATACCGCCGAACAGCACGCCTCCGATGCCAAAACCAACGCCCCGTACTTTAATGTTGCCGATCCATAACCCGACAACCGCCACCAATGCCAGAACGCTGACCGTCAATGCTATATCACTCATTCTTCTGTTCCCTGTGAATAACATCATTAAGTAAATGGATTCTCGCAGAGTACAGGCGCAATGTATGGGTGGTAAAGCACAAAAAAGCCCCGTCATTTCTGGCGGGGCAAAGGCTTGGAGCTATTTAGCTATTTAATGCGGGACGTTCGCTGATGGCGATACGTTGTGGAGCAATGGTTTCAGGCTCATTACGGGTCAAATCAATATGTAGCAAGCCATTGGTGAAGCTTGCGCCGGAGACTTCCATATTTTCAGCCAGCGTAAAGCTCAGGCTGAATGATTGAGTGACCAGCCCCTGATGCAACCATTTGGTCTCTTTTTCCGGCTGCTGCGGCGTACCTTTTACGGTCAGACGCGTGCCTTCCAGTTGAATATCCAAATCTTCCTGGCGGAAACCGGCTAACGCAAGGGTAATGCGGTAGTGGTTATCATCGCTCTTTTCGATGTTATAGGGTGGGAAGCTTTGGCTTTCACCGGCGTTTTGTAATGCATTGGCCAGTTTGTCAAAACCGATCCATTGACGCAGCAGTGGGGATAAATCGTAGTTACGCATAATATTCTCCTTCTAAGAAGCGAGTAAGTACCTTTCGGCTCCCTGACGGCAAGCCTGTGCTTAGCAGGGCCGCGCAAGCGGCCCGACAGATAAATTAGTTGATTTCGATGCGGCGCGGTTTGTTCGCTTCAGGGATCACGCGCTCAAGCTCGATATACAGCAGACCGTTTACCAGGTTTGCGCCGCGAACGTGGATGTTCTCCGCTAACTGGAACTTGCGTTCGAAGTTGCGTTCGGCAATACCCTGATACAGGTAAGTACGTTCTTTTTGCTCGTCCGCATGCGCGCCTTTCACCACCAGCAAATTATCCTGCGCGGTAATTTCCAGCTCGCTTTCAGCAAAGCCCGCAACGGCAATTGCAATGCGGTAGTGGTTTTCGTCTACCAGCTCAACGTTGTACGGAGGGTAGCCACCATTGCTTTGGCCCTGGTTGTTTTCCAACAGGTTAAACAGACGATCAAATCCAATAGCAGAACGATATAGCGGGGATAAATCAAAGTTACGCATAATCAATAGCTCCTGAAATCAGCGAGAATGTTGGACCTTCCATCTTGGACAGGTCAGGTAGCCAGGACACCCATCAGGCATGCCCTTCATTTGTCTACACCCTAAAAATGGGTCTTAATACAAACTTTTCAAGCGTACTCCTCTGACTTTTTTTGCAGTTTGTTGTCTATTGCATACACTGGGGGGAGCAGTCGTTATCGTTAAATCGCGATTGCCGCCACAGTGCGACAAGATGGTGATGTTATTTTCGCAACGGATCGCTTTAACTCACCATGCAAACACGATGATTAGCAGATGAAATAATGATGATAAAAAAAATGGTGTTAACACTGATGATGTGCAGCGGGATGGTTTTTCTCAGCGGCTGCTCCAGCGTGATGTCACATACCGGAGGGAAAGAAGGGACCTATCCAGGCACCCGTGCCAGCGCCACAATGATTGGCGATAGCGATACGAACTGGGGAACAAAGTCGTTGGCTATTCTGGATATGCCTTTTACTGCAGTTCTGGATACGGTACTGCTCCCGTGGGATCTCTTTCGCAAAGATAACTCGGTCCGATCTCGCGTAGAAAAGAGCGAGGAGAAAACGCAAGCCACCAACGCCGTTATCCCCCCAGCTCAAATGCCTGCGCCTTAAGTTAACGTCCGGTTTCTGTCACCCATAGCTGGCGGAAACCGTCGACGTCTTCCATCCATGCAACCTGTCGGCCATCAGGAGAAAAGACAATCGCGTCTGCTGAAGGTGGGTTGCCATGGCTGGTCGTTAAAAATTCAATCTCTCCCGTCTGCGCATCGCAGCAGGCAATTCGGTTTTCCAGCACAAATCCCAGCCATCGCCCCGACGGATGCCAGTTAAATGCCGACTGAATATCCGTGGCGCTCCGGGTTAGTTGACGCGGCTCCCCCCCTTGCACGGTAATGAGCCATAACTGCACGATACCGTTGTCATCACGCATCAGAAACGCAATTTCGGCTGCCTGTGGATTGCTGCGCACCCAATGGCGCGGTTGATTCACCAGCCCCGGGAAGGCGCGATCGTGAGTAAACGTCAGGCGGCGCTGAACGATGCCGGCTGGTGGCGCAGGCATTGTTGCTTCCGTTCCCTCCAGAGGCGCATCGCCAGGCTGTTTCCAGCCGCTTTCATGGCGTGGCAAATCAACGATAAACAGTTCCGGTACTTTTTCGCCACTGGCAGACAACGTATCGCCGATAAAGGCCAGCGTATGATTTCCTACCCAACCTTCTTCATAAGCACGGTTAATCTCATCGCTGCCCGGTTTGGGTTCCGGCGTAGTCTGACTGACCAGCACACACCAGTGGCTACCGCTGTACTCACGCGGGTGATCTGCTGACACAGTCACCGGGCCATAGGGAACCGCCACGCCAACGTTACGTAAATCCAGTGCCGGAGAACACTCATGCAGCACATGGTCGTTGTAGGTGAAGCTAACAAACTCACCGTTCGGACTAAAGACATGCACATGACTACCGCCACGCAGCGCGCCTGGGGTATACGGCGCGGTAATATCCATCGCATCCAGATTCGCCACTGCGGTCTGGGTCGCAATCACACCACGGCGATGATGAAAATCGTAATGCCATGTTTCATCAGGGTTTTCTGGCCCATGAATAAAGATATACTGCTCAGACTTAGGATGAACGGTCACCACGCCGACATGTGCGCCTTGTGTAGCACGGTAAATGACGTCAACCTCGCCGTCCTGCACATTCACTCGCTCAATAGTTTCACCCGTAAATGACGCACCGGAAGGGCGCACGTCATAGACCAGCCACTGGCTGTCCGGTGTCCAGGTGTTGATATTGGTAAGCTGATGATTACGTGCTGCAAAGGTGATTTGTTTCATGGCGGTGTCCCGGACAAAAAATACCGCTCCTTTTTACCACGCACAGCGCGTATCCCATAAGCCTTTAGCGGGCCGCAAGCGCATCAGCTTGCTGAGCGTTCACCGCCAAAGCGGGGAAGTCCTCGAACGTATAGTAACGAATGGGCGACGGTAACCGCTCCATTGCGGTACCCGGCCACAGTTGCAACTCTCCGACAGCATTGAGATCAACGCCCTGCCAGTGGTGCGGCAGCGCCAGTCGCTGCAGAACAGCCTGCTCGCCGGGCACGCGTGTCGGCAAACGATTATCCCCCATCTGATAATTACGCCGCAGCACCAGATACTTTTCCGGCACCCGACGCCGGCTGTTCCACCAGCGGCCGTCCAGCATATCGAAATGGAAACGGGTGAGTTCCGGCGACTGAGCGCCAAGATGGACCAGTGCCTGGCGAAGTGCCGTTCCCATCGCCACCTCGTATACCCCCTGAGAAACTGTTTGCCCCTCCAGAATCAGTGACACCGCCAGGCGGGCACCAAGCAGGTTGGAGTAAAGATCTTCTGGCGAAAAAGCAGAAACACCTTCAGAAAATCCGGGAACAGACTCAAAACCGTACCATTGCGCAATTTCATGCCACTCCGCGACCTGAAACGCCAGATGAGCGGCCAGCCAGGCTGCCAGCGTGTAACGCGCGACAGGATCGGTTGGTGGTGTAAAGGCATTAAACACTAACCGACGCTGAGCCAGTTCGCTATCCAGATCGAGCGTAAACGCCTGCCCCAGTTTCGGCAGGATCTGACTAAAGATATAGACCGTCATATCAGCGGTATCACGCACGTGGGCGGTATCAATAAAGCCACCGTGAGCGGTGTAGAGAATGCCGTTATTTTCACGGCTTAAGCCGGTCAGGTTTTCCAGCCCGGCCAGCATGCTATCGTTGTACTGATGCAATCCAAGGTGGTCCGCCGGGACCACGTTATCCAGCTGATAAAACGGTACCGGCATGCCCAGCAATTGTGCATGCAAGTTGTAGCCAAATGCACAGCAAGGACGTAACCCTTTAGGCAGTGGCTGTGGCGGCATAGCAGGCCACGCGGTGGTCGCCCTCGCTGTTGCCTGCGGAGCCAGATCTAATGCCACCGGTAGTGCCGCCCCAGCGCGGCCTGCGAGAAGTAATGCCAGTAACGACATGGTTTTCAGCAACCTGCTCAAAATGCCTCTCCGACCTGAAAATAGAAACCGCTACTGCCTTTACCGATGCCGTAATCCAGGCGTACGTTGACGCGTGGCTTGAATTCAAAGCGATAACCGACTCCTGCCGAGGGCAGCCAGCGTCCGTCGTCCAACGCACTAAATGATGGCCCCATGGTACCCGCGCCCAGCCAACCGACCACGCCGTGCCGCCAATCGAGCTTGCGGCGATACTCAAGTTGTCCGCTGACGACATTCTTATCCCGATAGCGCCCTTCGTAATAACCACGCATGCGTTGATTGCTACCGAGCAGCGGCATCATGTTCCACGGCACGTCACCCTGAGTAAAGGCACCGTCCATCTCCCATGCCAGTACGTCCTGGTCGTCCAGGGAGTGGTAACGACTGTAGTGCAACTGGTACTCATCAAACCGGGTATCGCTCCCCACATCGGGCGTATAACGGGTATAGCGTACGTCGGCATACTGCCCTTTACGCGGATTAGGAACGAAATCACGATCGTCCCAGCTCAGTTCCACGCTACTCCCGGAACTGAGAACCGATGCCCCCTGCGGCGTATTTTCAATTTTCGGTGGATCGTTGTCGTCCATTTGCGCAGCATGCTGCGCATTCAGCGACCAGCCGACGCCCAGATAGACATTAGGCGCAACCCGACGATACAACGTGGGGTGTAGATCCAGCACCTGAGCCGTATATTGCTGTTTTTGGCTGTCTTTATCTCCGGCACTAAATCCCTGCCCCCAGTACCAGGTTGGCGTATCGGTTAATGCGCCATTGAGAAAGAAACGCCAGCGATCGTCGGCGAAAAAAGCATAATTCTGCATCGTGATGCCAAAGGCCCCCGTTGAGCTAAAGTAGCCGCTCAGCGTCAGCGTCGAATTTTGACTCACCGTATCGTTCGGATCGGGTCGATACATCCCCACCACTGCCGTCCCGATCCCCAGCCCCAGTTCCGGGGTATAAAACGGCCCCGGCATTACGCCCCAGTCGATACCTTTACTGGCGTTAAAGTTATCGCTGGCGCCCAGTGTATTCAGCCAGCCGTCAACCTCGTTGCGGGTCGGTAGCGCCGACTGAACGCATCCGGCAAACAGGCAGAAAAACAGAAGCAGGCCGATGCGCGTCAAAAACGGTACTCTCCCGCCATGAAAAAGCTATTACGGTCGGCGAAGCCAATTTCGGTGGTGATATTAACGTTGCGGGTCAACTCATATTGCGCGCCTACCAGCACGTTCCAGGGGGATTGCAGGTGTTGTTTAACATCGAAGCGACCATTGCCATCCTTGTTCGCAATATCCACCATTTTTTGCAGCGCCGCAGAAGGCATAGTGAGATCGTTCAGGCTGCCGCTAAATTCTTGCTGCACATCCTGATACATACTGCCCACCCACAGATTTAACTTGCCGGATGGCATGTGCAGGGCCTCCACGCCGGGAGTGGTCAAGCGATAACCTACGCGCGGAGAGACGGTAAAGGCATTAATACTGCCATCAAGGATATCGAACTGCGTTTGCGTATAGTTGGCATCAAAAGCCGTAAACCAGTTGCCCACTCCGCCAACCAGAGTCGTTCCTACACCGTAGGTTGTGCCTTTAAAGTCGAGCTGAAATGCCAGATTCTGCAAATTGGCTGGTGTGCGGTATTTACGTGGTCCTTTGATTCCTACACCTATCTGCGAAACAGAGTGTCCGTCGGTATAGCCAATCAGACCATAGACGTTCATAAAAGGCAGTAGCCAGGCATCCAGTTTTAAGGTTTCGGTTTTACTTCTCTCCCGGGTATTGCCGACGTTGATTTTAAACGCGTTATCCAATGAGTGACCGCGCAGGGAGAGACCGTTGAAATTAATACTGTCTACATTAATATTTTGCCTGATATTCATGTAGTTAATATTCACGCCAAACGGCTCAGGTAGGTCGTAGCCACGTTTACGTGCCTCCTCACCTAAAAACGGCAAAACAGCGTGGCTTGTTGTTGGTTTAGCCGCGGGTTTTGTCGGCAAAGAAGTAGCCTGACCATCGTCCTGATAGTCATACAGCGGTGTCAATGTTGAGCCAGAATCCGTCGCAGCCCAGGCTTGAAAAGCCAAACAGGAAGACGTCATCAACACCAGGCGGATGCGCGTGTTAGTCATAAGGAAACATAGTTGCAGGCAGGAATCGCCCGAATATAAAAGAAGGGGGGAGAGTATAGAAGTTACGTGCTAAGTGGGGGGATTAATGTGCGATTTCACATCTGATAATACAAACATGATTTTTATAACATTCTTAATGTTTTATGCCAGGCCGAAGCCAGGCATAACGTGTATCAGGAGAGGACGTACTTCTCAATCGCCCAGGCTACGCCGTCTTCAAGATTGGATTTCGTCACGAAGTTAGCCACTTCTTTCACCGACGAAATAGCATTATCCATTGCAACGCCTACGCCTGCGTATTCGATCATCGCGATATCATTTTCCTGATCGCCAATCGCCATAATCTCTTCCGCTTTAATGCCCAACGCATCGGCCAGCGATTTTACGCCAGTCCCTTTATTGACGCGTTTATCCAGAATTTCGAGGAAATACGGCGCACTTTTCAGCACGGTGTACTTCTCTTTTACCTCTGCTGGAATACGCGAGATGGCTTTATCGAGGATCTCTGGTTCATCAATCATCATCACTTTCAGGAACTGGGTCGCCGGGTCCATGTTCTCTGCTTCACAGAACACCAGTGGGATGGTCGCGACAAAAGACTCATGCACCGTGTAGTAACTGATATCACGGTTGGCGGTATACAGCGTATTGCGATCGAGTGCGTGGAAATGCGAGCCAACCTCCCTGGAGAGTTGCTCCAGGAAACGGTAATCATCATAGCTCAGCGCGGTTTGCGCAACGGTACTCCCGTCTCCGGCTTTCTGCACCAGTGCACCGTTGTAGGTAATGCAGTAATCACCGGGTTGTTCCATATGCAGTTCTTTCAGATAGCTGTGAACGCCAGCATACGGGCGCCCCGTGGTCAGCACCACATTCACACCTCGCGCGCGTGCCGCGGCAATCGCCGTTTTGACCGCAGGTGAAATGGTGTGATCGGGCAGCAGAAGTGTGCCATCCATGTCGATAGCAATAAGTTTGATAGCCATGAGTTCCCCGGATTAAATGAGTCCGTCCTCATGCTAACGCGATTCCGCTCAAAAAACAGCTACGAAAAGGGGGATAGAAAGGGGAATTGGGATTCCCCTTTTGTAGATTGGTTGTCGTTTGCAGGCCTGATAAGCAACGCGCCATCGGGCACAATACAACGTCTTGCCGGATGGCGGCATAAACCGCCTTATCCTGCCTACAGATTGGCTTAAATATCGATATTCGCCGCTTTCAGGGCGTTTTCTTCGATAAATGCACGACGCGGTTCAACAGCATCACCCATCAGGGTGGTGAAAAGCTGGTCAGCGGCAATCGCATCCTTCACCGTAACGCGCAGCATACGGCGGCTTTCCGGGTCCATAGTGGTTTCCCACAGCTGTTCCGGGTTCATCTCGCCCAGACCTTTATAGCGCTGAATCGCGAGGCCACGACGGGACTCTTTCACCAGCCAGTCCAGCGCCTGCTCGAAGCTGGTAACCGGCTGACGACGCTCGCCACGTTCGATAAAAGCATCGTCTTCGATCAGGCCACGCAGTTTCTCACCCAGCGTGCAGATACGACGGTATTCGCCGCCGGTCACAAACTCGTGGTCCAGCGGATAGTCGGTATCAACGCCGTGCGTACGCACGCGGATCACCGGTTCGAACAGGTTCAGTTCAGCGTCTTTACGCACAAAGCTGTTCCAGGTGCTGCCGTGTATTTCGTTTTCATTCAGCACGTTAACCAACTGGGAAACCCAGGCCGTCACTTTCGCTTCATCAGCAAGATCGGCTTCAGCCAGCGTCGGTTGGTAAACCAGTTCCTTCAGCAGTGAGCGCGGGAAGCGGCGCTCCATACGACCAATCATCTTCTGCGTGGCGTTGTACTCAGAAACCAGTTTTTCCAGCGCCTCACCCGCCAGCGCCGGCGCGTGGGCGTTGGTGTGCAGCGTAGCACCATCAAGGGCGATAGAAATCTGGTACTGATCCATCGCTTCATCATCTTTGATGTACTGTTCCTGCTTGCCTTTCTTCACTTTGTACAGCGGCGGCTGCGCAATGTAGACGTGACCGCGTTCCACGATTTCCGGCATCTGACGATAGAAGAAGGTCAACAGCAGCGTACGGATGTGCGAGCCGTCGACGTCCGCATCGGTCATGATGATGATGCTGTGATAGCGCAGTTTATCCGGGTTGTATTCGTCGCGACCAATGCCGCAGCCCAGTGCGGTGATCAGCGTCGCCACTTCCTGAGAAGAGAGCATCTTGTCGAAGCGCGCTTTCTCAACGTTAAGGATTTTACCCTTCAGCGGCAGAATGGCCTGGTTCTTACGGTTACGTCCCTGCTTCGCAGAGCCGCCCGCTGAGTCCCCTTCCACCAGGTACAGTTCAGAGTGGGCCGGGTCGCGTTCCTGACAGTCTGCCAGTTTGCCCGGCAGGCCCGCTAAGTCCAGCGCGCCTTTACGGCGGGTCATTTCACGCGCACGGCGTGCCGCTTCACGGGCACGTGCCGCATCAATAATTTTACCGACGACGATTTTCGCGTCAGACGGGTTCTCAAGCAGGTATTCGCTCAGCAGTTCGTTCATCTGCTGTTCTACCGCCGATTTCACCTCAGAGGAGACCAGCTTGTCTTTGGTCTGTGAGGAGAACTTCGGATCCGGTACTTTCACGGAAACAACGGCAATCAGGCCTTCACGGGCATCGTCACCGGTAGCGCTGACTTTCGCTTTTTTGCTGTAGCCTTCTTTGTCCATGTAGGCGTTCAGGGTACGGGTCATCGCCGCACGGAAGCCTGCAAGGTGAGTGCCGCCGTCACGCTGCGGAATGTTGTTGGTGAAGCAGTAGATATTTTCCTGGAAGCCGTCGTTCCACTGCAGCGCGACTTCCACACCGATACCGTCTTTTTCGGTGGAGAAATAGAAGATATTTGGGTGAATTGGCGTTTTGTTCTTGTTGAGGTATTCAACAAACGCCTTGATGCCGCCTTCGTAGTGGAAATGGTCTTCTTTACCGTCGCGCTTATCACGCAGGCGGATGGATACGCCAGAGTTCAGGAAGGACAGCTCGCGCAGACGCTTCGCCAGAATGTCGTATTCGAACTCAACGACATTGGTGAAGGTTTCGTGGCTTGGCCAGAAACGGACCTGGGTACCGGTCAATTCTGTTTCGCCGGTTACCGCCAGCGGTGCCTGCGGCACACCGTGCACGTAAGTTTGCTGATGCACTTTGCCTTCGCGGCGAATCACCAGCTCCAGCTTCTGCGACAAGGCGTTAACCACGGAGACACCTACGCCGTGCAGACCGCCGGACACTTTATAAGAGTTATCATCGAATTTACCGCCTGCGTGCAGCACGGTCATGATAACTTCCGCTGCCGAAACGCCCTCTTCCGGGTGAATACCGGTTGGAATACCACGGCCATCATCGGTAACGGACACGGAATTGTCAGCGTGAATCGTTACCACGATATCTTTACAGTGACCCGCGAGCGCTTCGTCGATAGCGTTATCTACCACCTCGAATACCATGTGGTGCAGACCGGTGCCGTCATCCGTGTCGCCGATATACATACCCGGGCGCTTACGCACCGCATCCAGTCCTTTCAGGACTTTGATACTGGAGGAGTCATAAGAATTCGACATCAACGTTTCTCGCTCATTTTATCTTGGGTTAATCCGTTATTTTACCCTTTTCCACGGTAAACATCTTCGAATTTTCATCGGACATGTCTATAACGTGTTCAGCGCTGATTGCGCTGACAAAGACCTGAGATTGCGTGGCTTTTAAGCGGCTGGCCAGCAGTCCGCGACGCGCGTCATCCAGTTCAGAGGCAAAATCATCTATCAGGTACAGGCAGCGCCGCCCGCTTTCACGGGTCAGGAACTCCCCTTGCGCCAGACGTAAGGCGCACATCAGCAGCTTTAGCTGCCCACGCGACAACGTATCTTCCACCGGCGCACCGTCGGCGCGAATGCGGAAATCCGCCTTATGCGGGCCGTGCGCAGTGTAGGTCAACATGCGATCGCGTTCAAAACTGCGTTCCAGCACTTCGGCATAATCAGTCTCTTTCTCCCAGCCGCGCTGGAATGAGAAGGAGAGAGAAAACTCAGGAAGAAACTGCTGGCAGGTATCCGCCATATCCTGCGCGATACCGGCGCTGTACTCCGCGCGCCAGGTGCTGATTTGTTCCGCCAGTGGGATCAGTTCTTTATCCCACGGGCGCAGTTGCTCATAACGACTCACCTGGCGCAGTGCTGCATTGCGCTGCTTGAGCAGTCGCTTCAGGTTGCTCCAGGCGGTGAAAAATCCGGCTTCATTGTGAAAGCATCCCCAGTCAAGGAATGCTCTTCTGTATTTGGGGCCGCCATTGAGCAAAGTAAACCCCTCAGGCGTGATCAGCTGCATCGGCATCAGGTGCGCCAGTTCTGCGACCTTGTGCCCGTCAGTACCGTCAATGCGCACTTTGCTGTCGCCCTGTTTGTCTTTCGTCAGGCCAATCGAGGTCTCACGTTCTTCCCCCTGTAAACGCCCGTGGAGGACAAACGATTCCTGCTCGTGGCGAATCACGCGGCCAATTTGCAAACTACGAAACGCCCGACCATGGCCAAGCGTATAAATTGCTTCCAGCACGCTGGTTTTGCCACTGCCGTTAGCGCCAACCAGAAAGTTAAAGCAGGGAGATAAAGCGAGATCCGCATTTTCGATATTGCGGAAGTCTTTGATTAGTAGTCGGGATAGCGACATATCAACTCGTCATCATTCAAGGGGCGTGGGTGTCGCAGCCAGTTCGTCTACCGCCAGCGCGCAGAAAGCGGAGCGTACACGAAGTACGTGAGCATTTCGAGCACTGCCGGAAGGCGAAATGGCAAGTAAACCAGCCCCTTTGCAGATTCTACAATCTCATAGGCATGACGACATAGGCCGCGGATTGTGACGCTGCATCTTCAATCTGTACGCTCGATACGGAGTCGGTCAGCAGAATACGCACGTTTTCGCACTTCAGCGCATTCAGGACATCCAGTACGTAGCTCACGTTAAAGCCGATTTCCAGTTCTGTACCAGGATAGGAAACATCCAGAATTTCTTCTGCTTCTTCCTGCTCCGGGTTGTTGGCAGTGATTTTGAGCTGGTTTTCGCTGACATACAGACGCACGCCGCGGAATTTCTCGTTAGAGAGGATCGCCGCACGAGCAAACGCCTGTTTGAGGATATCGCAACCGGCTTCCAGATGTTTGTCCGGATTCTTCGGCAATACACGGCGATAATCCGGGAAACGGCCATCAACCAGCTTAGAGGTGAAGATGAAGTCACCAACGTGCGCACGAATGTTGTTGCTGCCAATCTGCACGCGCAGCGGGTTATCGCCGCCGTCGAGCATACGCATCAGTTCAATCACGCCTTTACGCGGTACGATCACCGAATGGCTAGGCAACGGCTGACCAACAGGCATTGAACAGACCGCCAGGCGGTGACCGTCGGTCGCCACGGTACGCAGCTCTTCCCCTTCGGTTTCAAACAGCATGCCGTTTAAGTAGTAACGTACGTCCTGATGCGCCATCGAAAACTGCGTGGCTTCAATCAGGCGCTTCATCGTCGCCTGCGGCAGGGTGAATTCGACTTCGCTCTGCCAGTCATCCAGATTCGGGAAGTCGGCGGCAGGCAGCGTAGACAGCGAGAAACGGCTGCGGCCAGAACGCACCAGCATACGGTCGCCTTCCAGTTGAACGGCAATTTCCGCACCTTCCGGTAATCCACGGCAAATATCGAAGAATTTACGCGCCGGAACGGTGGTCGCACCAGGTTCATGAGGCTGGATTAGCGCCACGCGCGCCACCATCTCCATCTCGAGATCGGTACCGGTCAGCGAAAGCGTGCCGTCAGCAACCTGCAGCAGCAGGTTTCCGAGAATAGGCAGTGTAGGACGTCCACCCAGCGGGCCGCTGACCTGCTGAAGCGGTTTTAATAAATGTTCACGTTCAACGGTAAATTTCATAGCGTCACGAAGATAATGTTCTGATTAAATTGGAGAAATCTTCTTTAATATCATGGCTTTCTTCACGCAACTGCTCAATCTTGCGGCAGGCATGAAGCACGGTAGTATGGTCACGCCCACCAAACGCGTCGCCAATTTCCGGCAGACTATGGTTAGTGAGCTCTTTTGCCAGCGCCATCGCCATCTGGCGCGGACGAGCTACCGAGCGAGATCGACGCTTAGAAAGCAGATCCGCAATTTTGATTTTGTAATACTCCGCCACCGTCTTTTGAATATTGTCGATGGTGACCAGTTTTTCCTGCAAAGCCAGCAGATCGCGCAGCGCTTCGCGCACGAAATCGATAGTAATCGCCCGGCCAGTAAAGTTAGCGTTGGCGATCACGCGGTTCAGTGCGCCTTCCAGTTCACGCACGTTAGAGCGTAGGCGCTTGGCAATAAAGAACGCCACCTCACCCGGCAGACGAATGTCATTTTCGTCGGCTTTTTTCATCAGGATCGCGACGCGCGTCTCCAGTTCAGGCGGTTCGATCGCGACGGTCAGCCCCCAGCCGAAGCGGGATTTCAGACGATCTTCAACGCCATTGATCTCCTTCGGATAGCGATCCGATGTCAGGATGATCTGCTGATTTCCTTCCAGCAGGGCATTAAAGGTGTGGAAAAACTCTTCCTGCGATCGTTCTTTATTGGCAAAGAATTGAATATCGTCAATCAGCAACGCATCAACGGAACGGTAATAGCGTTTAAACTCTTCGATCGCATTGTTTTGCAGGGCTTTAACCATGTCCTGCACAAAACGCTCGGAGTGCATATACACCACCTTTGCGTTCGGCTTACGCGCCATAATGCCGTTACCTACCGCGTGCAGCAGGTGGGTTTTACCCAGACCTGTACCGCCATAAAGGAATAACGGATTGTAGGCGCCGCCAGGATTGTCCGCCACCTGACGCGCCGCCGCGCGCGCCAGTTGGTTAGATTTACCTTCAACGAAGTTATCAAACGTATGTTTGACGTTGACGTTAGAGCGATAGGTAGGCTCTGCCGGGGCCGGCACGTTATCCCAGCCGGGGCGCGCCGCCGGAGCGACTCGTTGCGGTTGCACTTGTTGAGCCACATGCGCAGGCGTAACGATGTTATTCACCGGCGTCTTCAGCGTTTGCGTGACAGGTTTAGTGCCAACTTCAAAACGCAGCTGTGGGGCATCCGCTCCGCAGAAATTATTCAGCAATCCATTAATATTATTGAGGTATTTATCCCTTACCCAATCGAGCACAAAACGGTTTGGCGCATACAAAGCCAGCGTGTTATCGCTCAGTTCCGCCTGCAACGGGCGTATCCACATACTGAATTCTGTGGCTGGTAACTCATCCTGCAATCGGGCAAGACACTGCTGCCAAAGCGAAAGTGACACGGCGGACTCCACTCGAACAAAAGTCGATAAATGACAAAGGCTGAAACATTCATGATTGTTGACGCACATCGACAAGACCCTATGCAAAGGGTGACGTGCGAATTGCTATCTGCAATTTTTACCCGATCAGGATCCATTGAAACGATCAGGACCGCGGATCATAGCGTAAACTGAGAAAGAGATCTTCTGTTTCTCACAGATTCTTCCCGATTTATCCACAGGATGATCCAGAATCGGCTAAGTGTAAACGATCCTGGAGAAGTGCTGCAGGTTTTCGCGCGCATATTGAAAAAATTAATGAGTAAAGATGCTTTACTGCTTAAACGATCTAATAAAGATCCCGAGCGATCCTTGCGCTTTATCCACCAGCCCGTATAATTCTTACCCCCAGCGAGTAACGGTCGCCTTACGGCGTCAACGCTGCCTGTTTTTTACACAAAACCACGTGAAAAAAAACGGGATATAAGGAAAGAGAATTGACTCCGGAGTGTACAATTATTACAATCCGGCCTCTTTAATCACCCACACTGTGGCGTAAGTCGTTCGAAATTCGTTCGGGTATACGCAAAAGTCAGTGAATTTATTCAAGTTTAGGTAGAAATCGCCATGAAACGCACTTTTCAACCGTCTGTACTGAAGCGCAACCGTTCTCACGGCTTCCGTGCTCGTATGGCAAATAAAAATGGTCGTCAGGTTCTGGCACGTCGTCGTGCTAAAGGCCGTTCTCGTCTGACCGTTTCTAAGTAATAAAAGCTAGCCCCTGAGTGGTTAAGCTCGCATTTCCCAGGGAGTTACGTTTGTTAACTCCCACTCATTTCACATTCGTCTTCCAGCAGCCACAACGGGCTGGCACGCCGCAAATCACCATCCTCGGCCGCCTGAATTCGCTGGGGCATCCCCGTATCGGTCTTACAGTCGCCAAGAAAAATGTTAAACGTGCGCATGAACGTAATCGGATTAAACGTCTGACGCGTGAAAGCTTTCGTTTACGTCAGCACGAGCTTCCAGCAATGGATTTCGTGGTGGTGGCGAAAAAAGGGGTTGCCGACCTCGATAACCGTGCTCTCTCGGAAGCGTTGGAAAAATTATGGCGTCGCCATTGTCGCCTGGCTCGCGGGTCCTGATAGCCCTCATTCGGGTCTATCAACGCCTGATCAGTCCGCTGCTTGGGCCGCATTGCCGTTTCACTCCAACCTGTTCGAGCTACGGAATTGAGGCATTGCGCAGGTTTGGAGTGATAAAAGGCAGTTGGTTGACGGTGAAACGCGTATTAAAATGCCACCCTTTACACCCTGGTGGTGACGATCCCGTCCCGCCCGGACCATTTGATACCAGAGAACACTAACGATGGATTCGCAACGCAATCTTTTAGTCATCGCTTTGCTGTTCGTGTCTTTCATGATCTGGCAAGCCTGGGAGCAGGATAAAAATCCGCAACCTCAGGCCCAACAGACCACGCAGACAACGACCACCGCAGCGGGTAGCGCCGCCGACCAGGGCGTACCGGCCAGTGGCCAGGGGAAACTGATTACGGTTAAAACTGACGTGCTTGATCTGACCATCAACACCCGTGGTGGTGATGTGGAACAGGCTTCACTGCCAGCTTACCCGAAAGAACTCGGTTCTACCGAACCGTTCCAGTTACTGGAAACCACGCCACAGTTCATCTACCAGGCACAAAGTGGCCTGACAGGTCGTGACGGCCCGGATAACCCGGCTAACGGCCCGCGTCCGCTGTACAACGTCGAAAAAGACGCCTTTGTACTGGCAGACGGTCAGAACGAACTGCAGATCCCGATGACCTATACTGACGCAGCGGGTAACACATTCACGAAGACGTTTGTTCTCAAACGTGGTGAATATGCTGTCAACGTTAACTACAGCGTGCAGAACGCCGGCGAGAAACCGCTGGAAGTCTCCACCTTTGGTCAGCTGAAGCAATCCATCAATCTGCCTTCTCATCGCGACACCGGTAGCAGCAACTTTGCGCTGCACACCTTCCGTGGCGCGGCGTACTCCACGCCTGATGAGAAGTATGAGAAATACAAATTCGACACCATTGCTGAAAACGAAAACCTGAACGTCAATGCTAAAGACGGCTGGGTTGCAATGCTGCAACAGTATTTCGCAACGGCATGGGTTCCGCGTAACGACGGCACCAACAACTTCTATACCGCTAACCTGGGTAACGGCATTGCCGCTATCGGCTATAAATCTCAGCCGGTACTGGTTCAGCCTGGCCAGACTGGCGCGATGACCAGCACCCTGTGGGTCGGCCCGGAAATTCAGGATAAAATGGCGGCCGTTGCACCGCACCTGGATCTGACCGTGGATTACGGCTGGTTGTGGTTCATCTCTCAGCCGCTGTTTAAACTGCTGAAATGGATTCATAGCTTCCTGGGTAACTGGGGCTTCTCCATCATCGTTATCACCTTTATCGTTCGTGGCATCATGTACCCGCTGACCAAAGCGCAGTACACCTCCATGGCGAAGATGCGTATGCTGCAGCCGAAGATTCAGGCTATGCGTGAGCGTCTGGGCGATGACAAACAGCGTCAGAGCCAGGAAATGATGGCCCTGTACAAAGCTGAGAAGGTTAACCCGCTGGGCGGCTGCTTCCCGCTGATCATCCAGATGCCAATCTTCCTGGCGTTGTACTACATGCTGATGGGCTCCATTGAACTGCGTCATGCGCCGTTCGCACTGTGGATCCATGACCTGTCTGCACAGGACCCGTACTACATCCTGCCGATCCTGATGGGCGTGACGATGTTCTTCATCCAGAAGATGTCTCCGACCACCGTGACCGACCCGATGCAGCAGAAGATCATGACCTTTATGCCGGTCATCTTCACCGTGTTCTTCCTGTGGTTCCCGTCAGGTCTGGTGCTGTACTATATCGTCAGCAACCTGGTAACCATTATTCAGCAGCAGCTGATTTACCGTGGTCTGGAGAAGCGTGGCCTGCATAGCCGCGAGAAGAAAAACTCCTGATTCGGTGTAGGCCGGATTAGGCGAAGCCGCCATCCGGCAAACGGAACATAAATTAAAGGGCGGTCGATTGACCGCCTTTTTTATTATCGGTATTTAAGAGACATATCATGAGCCATAACGACACCATCGTCGCTCAGGCCACCCCACCGGGACGTGGTGGCGTGGGTATCCTGCGCATCTCCGGCCTGAAGGCGCGTGAGGTCGCAGAAACCGTACTGGGGAAACTGCCAAAACCACGCTATGCCGACTACCTGCCGTTTAAAGACGCGGATGGCAGCGTGCTGGATCAGGGAATTGCGCTGTGGTTCCCCGGTCCGAACTCCTTTACCGGTGAAGACGTCTTAGAGCTTCAGGGCCATGGCGGTCCGGTGATTCTTGACCTGCTGCTTAAACGTATTCTGACCATTCCCGGGCTGCGCATTGCCAGACCCGGTGAGTTCTCCGAGCGCGCATTTCTTAACGATAAGCTCGATTTAGCCCAAGCTGAAGCCATTGCTGACCTGATCGACGCCAGCTCTGAACAGGCGGCACGCTCGGCGCTAAATTCCTTACAGGGCGCATTTTCTGCGCGAGTCAATCATCTTGTGGAAGCACTCACTCACCTGCGCATCTATGTGGAGGCGGCGATTGATTTCCCGGATGAAGAAATCGACTTCCTGTCTGACGGCAAGATTGAAGCCCAGCTCAATAGCGTGATGGCTGATCTTGATGCCGTGCGTGCCGAAGCACGTCAGGGCAGCCTGCTGCGCGAAGGGATGAAGGTGGTGATTGCCGGGCGTCCTAACGCTGGGAAATCAAGCCTGCTGAACGCGCTGGCAGGCCGTGAGGCGGCCATTGTCACCGACATTGCCGGGACTACCCGCGACGTACTGCGTGAGCATATCCATATCGACGGTATGCCGCTGCACATTATCGATACCGCCGGTCTGCGCGACGCCAGCGATGAAGTTGAACGCATCGGTATCGAACGCGCCTGGCAGGAGATCGAACAGGCCGACCGTGTACTGTTTATGGTTGATGGCACCACCACCGACGCAGTTGACCCGGCAGACATCTGGCCAGACTTTATTGCGCGTTTACCGGCAAAACTGCCGATCACCGTCGTGCGAAACAAAGCGGATATCACGGGTGAAACGCTGGGTCTCAGCGAAGTAAATGGCCACTCACTGGTTCGCCTCTCTGCGCGTACCGGCGAAGGCGTTGACGTACTGCGCAACCATCTCAAACAGAGCATGGGCTTTGAAACCAATATGGAAGGCGGCTTCCTGGCGCGTCGTCGTCATTTGCAGGCACTGGCAGAAGCGGCGGAGCATCTTGAACAGGGCAAAGCCCAACTACTCGGAGCATGGGCCGGAGAATTGCTGGCGGAAGAGCTGCGCCTTGCACAGCAAAACCTCAGTGAAATCACCGGAGAATTTACTTCCGACGATCTGCTGGGACGGATTTTCTCCAGCTTCTGTATTGGTAAGTAATTCTTCAGATATTGGCCATTAACGAAAAATCCCGCCAGCACATTCTCTGGCGGGAACTACGTAAATCATCATTTCATCAACAGCAATTTTTCATAGCTGGGGTAAATATGCGGGATCTTTTCACTACTGCCATCGGGATAAGTTGCCGTAAGTTTGCCTGGAGCATCTGGAGGTGTCAAAGTAACAACTTTATCGAAATGAATGACTGGCTCAATAAGAATGGTTTGAGTATTCCTAAGCCGAAAACGCCTGCGCCATTTTTCGGGGCCGGTATTTCCACCAAATAATTTCAATGTTGTTTGATTAAATAAGTGGCTAATAAATACTTCAGGGAAATAATCCGTTTTTAAGTCAAGATCTCCACTGACCTCTTTTTCCCTCCCTGTCCCATACCCATTACTAAGGCCATAATCTCCAAAATCAAAGATATAACTGGTCTCAATGACTTCTTTTCCTTTTACCAGTGGAATATTATCCGCAATCCTGAAGCTTACTCTCAGTGAATTTAGCTGCCACTGGCACGGCCCGCCACCATCAATGGCAATACTGGTCTGCCACAGCCCCCCCATACCCTGCCGGACGAAAGGCTGCGTAAAACCGTTGTATCCCTGCACAGGATAAGATTCAAAGCTGGAGTTATAGCTTTTATCCATACACTTTTCAGAGCGGTAAAGAATCTGCATCGGCATTAGAGTGATGCCCTCTGGCATCCGGAATGACACGCTGACACGTCGGGCATTATCAGGAGGGGAAAGCGTCTGATCTGTGTTATCTCCGCAACCGCAAAGTGGTGCGATAGTTAACATAATAACGGTAGTTCTCTTAAAATAATTCAACGCTTTCCTCCGTTACAGCTGCGAATCGACAGCAATTTTTCATAGCTGGGATAAATATGCGGTATCTTTTCACTACTGCCATCGGGATAAATTGCCGTAAGTTTGCCTGGAGCATCTGGAGGTGTCAAAGTAACAACTTTATCGAAATGAATGACTGGCTCAATAAGAATGGTTTGAGTATTCCTAAGCCGAAAACGCCTGCGCCATTTTTCGGGGCCGGTATTTCCACCAAATAATTTCAAACTCGTTGTGTTATCAATATGGTTTGTCACTATAGGGAAGAAATCCGTTTTTAAATCAAGATCTCCACTGACCTCTTTTGCCCTCCCTGTCCCATACCCATCACTGAGGCCATAATCTCCAAAATCAAAGATATAACTGGTCTCAATAACTTCTTTCCCTTTCACCAGGGGAATATTTCCCGCAATACTGAAACTCACCCTCAATGAATTGAGCTGCCACTGACATGGCCCACCACCATCGATGGCAATAATGGTCTGCCACAGAACTCCCATTCCCTGCTGAACGAAAGGCTGCGTAAAACCGTTGTATCCCTGCACAGGATAAGATTCAAAGCTGGAGTTATAGCTTTTATCCATACACTTTTCAGAGCGGTAAAGAATCTGCATCGGCATTAGAGTGATGCCCTCTGGCATCCGGAATGACACGCTGACACGTCGGGCATTATCAGGAGGGGAAAGCGTCTGATCTGTGTTATCTCCGCAACCACAAAGTGGTGCAATAGTTAACATAATAACGGTAGTTCTCTTAAAATAATTCAACGCTTTCCTCCGTTACAGCTGCGAAACGGGTCAGGGCATTGTGGCCAATTTCATCAGACTCCGTGAGTTGCAGGGCTATCGGCAGTAAATCCTGAAGCATCAGAAATTCACGGTTACGCTGGATCTCATCCGGCTGCCCGTTACTGAATGCACTTTTCTCAACCTCATCGCGAAAGCGCGTCCGCATGTCTTTTCTTCTCATCTTTAGCTCCGGATTTGCCAGTTCAAGCAGTTGATTATGGATGTAGGGCAAATAGCGGTGCGCCATCGAATGATTTTGCGGGTCCGAACCTAAACCGTTCAGCGTTGGATTGGTATTTTTCGGAAAGGTCTTTGTCAGAGCATGCGGTGCGAGGCACTGGATGAACGTTTCCTGATGCTTACCGCTAGATTTCAGACAGTTATCATTCAGAGAAGGAACCAGATATAGTTTCACCCCCACAAAATGGCGCGTGTAGATCTGTCCGTCGATAAGACTTTTGTGGCTCTGGCTGGCAATCCGCATTGAACACTGCTCAGCCCGGAAAAAAACCACCGTTTTGCCGTGATGCCAGTAAGGATCTTTTTTATCTACAAGTCCCACAGACTGATACGCCAGATCCCGCACTGCGCCCCCAAAACCGGCAGCTGTCGTCAGTGACCAGTCAAACCCCAGCTTGTCTCCCAGCAGTCCCCATTTCTTATAAAAAGCGTTATCCAAATCAGCATCCGGAGGGATTTGCGTGATGGAGTCATTGTCGTTGACGTGCCGGTAATGGGTAATGCTGCCCAAAAAAGATATGGCCGCACGGGTAAATGTACGCGGCATTCCGTAGGTATACAGTATAGGCTGGTTGGTTTTCATCTCTGCGGCATATAGCAATGCTAACGCACCGCCTAAGCTATGCCCGCAGATAAAAAGTTTTTTCTCTTTATCTAACATTGCCTTAACAGAATCTAGCTGTTCCTTGAATTTCCGTTTGGCCAGCTCATAAGCCTCAAGAAATCCTCCATGAACATTTCCCGCCCCAGCCAGTTCCGGCAAACAACACTTTGGTGCAAATGATAAATCAGTTAGCACATTCAACAGACTATCAGTCCCGCACCATGCAACCAGCACATGCATGCCACATTCCACCGTAAAGAGCCGGGTATCCCCCTCCGGTTGATCGCTATCTTTCGTGCTCAGATACACTGGTGGGAGATAGCGCTCATGAAAAGGAACATCGACCGCCAGCGTGTGGTACCAGGAGGGAAACTCAGCAAACTGAGGAATGCATGATAGATCCTGACACTTATTCCGGAAGAAATAGTTGATAGTTTTATTATCTTTTTCTGCCGAATAAACCAGGTCAGCCATAATACCGAGATTCAGTGCGTTGGCGAGGTCATAGTCTTTTGTGTCGTGCAATGCCAATACCCATGCCCGAAATGGACAGATTTCAATAACGTGTCTTTTTTCCAGCAGTTCACAGGGGATCTCCGTCCCCTTCAAGGAGCGATTCGGTGGAAAATGGAATTCTGGAGGCTCCGGTTCATCCCAGCCTTCAATCAACGGCAGGCGGTCGCATAACTCCCCGATAGTGACATAGTGATACACATGATTAGCCGCTTCTGTTATTTCTTGTACATTTGATCGCCAGCTATTGTCACGGAAGCCCGACCAGAACATATTTTTACTCTCTGGCTGGCTGTTAGGATTACGCCTGACGCCCAGTGGCCGCAGTGTCATCTCGTCAGCCAGTTGCTGCCCATCCGTCTTAACGTCTACAGTTATCCAGTAAAGATTATCAAACCGGACCAATCCCTGATTGTCAGTAACGCCCGCCGGAGGGTTGGAGGGAGGTGTTGGGCTGTAGCTATTTTCACGCAGATGCCACACTGATGATGCCAGCGGGCGATATTCCAACCTGACATTAAGTCCGCATACAGGAATGTTGTTCTCATCGACAAACTGTAGTTCAAGCCAGTATTTATGCTGCTCTCCACGACAGTAAACGATTTTTCCTTTCGGGTTTATACTCGTAACACAAGTATTATCACCAATAATTTCCACGCCAATCCCTTTCACTTTATATGGCTATATTTAATTCATCTTACCTCGCACATTTTTTAACCAATATAAATACATTCCGAATTAATAATGTTTTCCTAACAGGAAATCACTGTTGTCCAAATGGCAACTCGCACAGACAATCCTCTCCCCGTATTCTTAGCGCCACTTTCCTCATGAGGTCGCTATGACACGCTTTTTAATCTGCAGTTTTGCCCTGGTTCTCCTTTATCCCGCCGGTATTGATATGTATCTGGTGGGATTGCCCCGTATTGCTGCCGATTTACAAGCCAGCGAGGCTCAGTTGCATATCGCGTTTTCGGTCTACCTGGCAGGGATGGCGACGGCAATGTTGTTCGCCGGTAAAATTGCTGACCAGTCGGGTCGTAAACCGGTCGCCATTGTCGGTGCGGTGATCTTTATTATCGCCTCGGCCTTATGTTCATTCGCCGAGAGTGGCACGCCGTTCCTGGTCGGTCGTTTTATTCAGGGCGTCGGTGCAGGTTGCTGCTACGTGGTGGCCTTCGCCATCCTGCGCGATACTCTCGACGATCGCCGCCGTTCGAAGGTGCTGTCGCTGCTAAACGGTATCACTTGTATCGTACCGGTGCTGGCTCCAGTGATGGGGCATCTGATTATGCTCAAATACCCCTGGCAGAGCCTGTTCTACACGATGATGGGCATGGGCGTGGTCGTTTGCCTGCTGTCGGTGTTTATCCTGCGAGAATCGCGCCCAGCGACGCTCTCGACCTCTACGCAGAGCGATCATCGCGCAGAGTCGCTGGTAAACCGTTTTTTCTTAAGCCGTCTGGCCATTACCACCCTCAGCGTGTCGGTAATCCTGACCTTTGTGAATACCTCTCCGGTGCTGCTGATGGAGGTGATGGGTTTTGACCGCGGTGAATACGCCACCACGATGGCGATGACCGCAGGCATCAGTATGGCGGTCTCTTTCTCTACGCCATTCGCACTGAGCATTTTTAAGCCCCGCATCCTGATGCTGACTTCACAGGTATTGTTCCTGGCTGCGGGCATCGTGTTAATCCTTGCCAGTACGCACGCGGTAACGTTGTTCGGGTTAACCTTAATCTGCGCCGGATTCTCGGTCGGTTTCGGCGTTGCCATGAGCCAGGCGCTGGGGCCATTCTCGCTGCGCGCAGGTGTCGCCAGCTCAGCATTAGGCATTGCCCAGGTTTGCGGCTCATCATTATGGATTTGGTTGGCCGCCATCCTTGGGCTCGATGCGCTGAATATGCTGATCGGGATTCTGATTGGCTGTAGCATAGTGAGCATCATGCTGATTATCACTGTTGCACCAAACCGGTCCACACCAACTCATGAAGAAATCCCTCAGCAGTCTCGATCTTAATTTGCTGCTCTGCCTGCAGTTGTTGATGCAGGAACGCAGCGTCACTAAAACCGCCAAACGGATGAACGTCACGCCGTCGGCGGTCAGCAAATCGCTGTCGAAGCTGAGAGCCTGGTTTGACGATCCGTTGTTTGTTAACACCCCGCTGGGGCTAACGCCAACGCCGCTGATGCTCAACATGGAACAGAGCCTGGCGGAGTGGATGCAGATGGGCAATCAATTGCTCGATAAGCCACACCATGAAGCACCACGTGGGCTGAAATTTGATTTGGTGGCTGAAACGCCGCTGGTGATGATCATGTTTAACGCGCTCTCCCAACAGATCTACCAGCGTTATCCACAGGCCACGATCAAAGTGCGCAACTGGGATTACGATTCGCTGGATGCCATTATCCGTGGCGAGGTCGATATCGGCTTTACCGGGCGTGAAAGTCACCCGCGCTCGCGTGAATTGCTGAGCCTGCTACCGTTATCGATCGACCACGAAGTCCTGTTTTCCGATCTCCCCTGCGTCTGGTTACGTGAAGACCACCCGGCATTGCAGGAAGAGTGGAATCTGGAAACATTCCTGCGCTATCCCCATATCAGCATTAGCTGGGAGCAGAGCGACACCTGGGCGCTGGACGATGTGCTTCAGGAGATGGGGCGTGCGCGTAACATCGCATTGTGTCTGCCAGGCTTTGAGCAGTCGCTGTTTATGGCCGCGCAGCCCGATCACGCATTGATAGCCACCGCCCCGGTCTATTGTCAGCGTTACAATCAACTCCACCAGCTTCCGCTCGTGGCACGTCCAATGCCTTTTGATGCTGCGCAACTGGAAAAAATGCGCGTACCGTTCACCCTCCTTTGGCATAAACGCAACAGCCACAATCCTAAGATCGTTTGGCTGAAAGAGACGATCAAGGCACTCTACCGCGAGATGTCATGAAGATCCTTTGCTATATTGTTGTTTTATTGACCTCCCTGGCGGTGGAAATGTAAATGTCGCGTAATGTATCCCGATTCCGTTTACTTTTTGGGCAGTAAAGCCTGCCTGGAAGCCGCGTAAATGTTACTCTGATAATAATCACGGACCATTAATCACGGAGCGAAAAATGGCGACACATTTTGCCAGAGGGATTCTTACGGAGGGACACCTGGTTTCAGTTCGTCTCCCTACTCCATGTCATTTTGAAGCAAGAAATCTACCCACTCACCGCCGAACACGCTTTCTGGCCTCCCGAAGCCTTCTCGCTGAACTGATGTTTATGCTTTACGGCACCAGCACATTGCCTGAGATTGTTACCGAGGCGAAAGGTAAGCCCGTCTTTCGCGATAAAAGCCTGCCAGGATTTTCGATTTCCTATGCCGGGAATATCGTCGGCGTCGCGCTTACCACAGAAGGTTCATGCGGCCTGGATATGGAGCTTCAGCGAGCGACCCGCGGGTTTCATACCCCGAGTGCCACAGAAACCTACCGCTTTTCCAGTAACGAAAACCTGTGGATCAATAATCAAAACGACCCCAATGAAGCGCGTGCCCAGCTCATTACGTTACGCCAGAGCGTTCTCAAGCTCACTGGCGACGTGTGCAATGACGATCCACGTGAACTCCAGCTATTACCGGGTGCGGGCCGTCTGAGATGTGCTCACGTTACGCAGATAGAAGCCATTTGCGATGCCGAAGATGTGCTGGTGTGGTCGGTCGCAGTCACGCCAACCATTGAAAAACTCAAGGTTTGGGAGTTTGATGGTAAACAAGACTGGAAAAGTTTGCCTGATATCCAGACCCGCGCGAATGAGCCAACGGGTCGCCTGATCCGGTTTTCACAATTATCCGCAGCGAAGAGCCATACGCTTTGATTTAACCTTCATGATGAAACAGGAGTAACCATGTCTGAAACATTGAATGTTGTTACGTTACTGGGGAGCCTGCGCAAGGGTTCGTTTAATGGAATGGTTGCCCGCACGCTGCCAAAAATTGCCCCCGCGGGGATGGAAGTGAATGCGTTACCGTCGATTGGGGATATTCCTCTGTACGATGCCGACCTCCAGCAGGAAGAGGGTTTTCCGGCAAGTGTAGAAGCGCTGGCGGAACAAATCAGGAAGGCTGACGGCGTCGTTATCGTCACGCCGGAATACAACTATTCTGTTCCTGGTGGGCTGAAAAACGCCATCGACTGGTTGTCTCGTCTGCCCGATCAACCATTATCAGGCAAACCGGTGCTAATCCAGACCAGCTCAATGGGCGCTATTGGTGGCGCGCGCTGTCAGTACCATCTGCGTCAGATC
The DNA here is from genome assembly GCF_033341895.1 of Citrobacter sp. HN-141. Classification (NCBI taxonomy): domain Bacteria; kingdom Pseudomonadati; phylum Pseudomonadota; class Gammaproteobacteria; order Enterobacterales; family Enterobacteriaceae; genus Citrobacter; species Citrobacter sp. HN-141. The sequence goes on from NZ_JAWPBF010000015.1 coordinate 105,847, forward strand.
CTGGTATTCCTCGATGCGATGGTGATGAACAAGCCAGAGTTTATGGGCGGCGTTATTCAGAATAAAGTAGACCCGCAGACCGGCGAAGTGATCGACCAAAGCACGCTGGACCATCTGACCGGCCAGCTGACCGCGTTCGGGGATTATATTCAGCGCGTAAAAGCGTAAAAGAAAAAGCCCGCCAGCAGTAATGCCGGGCGGGCTATAGACAATACCGATATTTTAGTGCGCGTCGATGAACACAATCTTCAACACAAACAGCAGCGCAACAACGATGACGCACGGGCTGAGATCGCGGAAACGTCCGGTACCAATTTTCATCACGCAGTAGGAAATAAAGCCCAGCGCGATACCTTCAGTGATGGAGAAGCTAAACGGCATCATCACTGCGGTAATAAACGCCGGAACCGCTTCAGTCAGATCATCCCACTTCACGCGCGACAGGCTGGACGTCATCAATACGCCCACGTAAATCAGCGCACCCGCTGCGGCATAGCCCGGGACCATTCCCGCCAACGGTGACAGGAAGATAACCAGCAGGAACAGCAGACCGACAACCACGGCAGTCAGACCGGTACGTCCACCAACGGAAACCCCGGAAGAGGATTCAATATATGCGGTAACGGAAGAAGTACCGATAAACGCACCGGTAACAGACGACACGCTATCGACAAACAGAGCCTGCTTCATGCGTGGGAACTTACCCTTGGCATCCGCCAGACCCGCTTTATCCGTGACGCCAATCAACGTACCGGAAGAGTCAAACAGGTTCACCAGCATGAACGAGAAAATAACGCCCGCCAGGCCAATGTTAAATGAACCCGCCAGATCAACATGCCCGATAACAGACATCACGCTCGGCGGCGCAGAAACGATACCGCTGTAATGAACATCGCCCAACATCCAGCCCAACAGCGTGGTCACAATGATGGAGATCAGCACTGCCGCGTGAATGTTGCGTGATGCCAGAATCGCGATGATAAAGAAACCCAGAATCCCCAGCAGCACGCTATGGGACGTCAGGTTACCAATGGAAACCAGCGTGTCTTTGTTCGCAACAATAACACCGGCATTTTTCAGCCCCATCATGCCGATGAACAGGCCGATACCACTGGTGATGCCGACGCGCAGACTGACCGGGATATTCGCAATCATCCAGTAACGTACGCGGAAAATCGTCAGCAGCAGCAGACCAATTGCGCCCCAGAAAATAGCGCCCATACCAATCTGCCATGATAGCCCCATCGCACCGACCACCACGAAGGCAAAGAATGCGTTCAGACCCATAGCAGGTGCCAGCGCAACCGGCAGGTTGGCAAACAGCCCCATCAGGATGCTACCAAATGCAGCAATAAGACAGGTGGTAACAAAGACGGCGCTGGTATCCATGCCAGCTACGCCAAGAATTTGCGGGTTAACAAAAACGATATACACCATCGTCAGGAAGGTGGTTAAACCGGCGATCACTTCGGTCCGTGCCGTCGTGCCATGCTCGCGCAGTTTGAACACGCGTTCCAGCATCCCCTGGCCAGAAGCCTGGGTTGTGTGTTGTTGACTCATAATCAATTTCCGAACAAGGAGGGAAAATTCGTCGCTATCCTATACCAAAATGCGACAATAGGGTTGGGTTATGAGCAACTTTTTTCATTGATTTTGCTTATACGGCAACGATTGCGTCCCCCCATTATGCATTACGAAAACGTTAAACTTGTTAAAATGGAAATGACATGTCCCAGATAGAAGCCGTATTTTTTGACTGTGACGGTACCCTTGTCGACAGTGAAGTAATTTGTTCTCGCGCGTATGTCAGCATGTTCCAGACGTTCGGCATTACGCTCGATCTTGAAGAGACGTTTAAACGCTTCAAGGGGGTAAAGCTCTACGAAATCATCGACATTATTAACGAAGAACACGGTGTCAAACTGGCAAAAGCCGAGTTAGAACCGGTTTACCGCGCTGAGGTCGCACGTCTGTTCGATACCGAGCTGGAAGTCATTGCTGGTGCGAACACGCTGTTGGACAGCATGGCTGTGCCAATGTGCGTGGTGTCTAACGGTCCGGTCAGCAAAATGCAGCATTCATTGGGTAAGCTGGGCATGTTGCATCATTTTCCTGATTTACTGTTCAGTGGTTATGATATTCAGCGCTGGAAGCCCGACCCGGCACTGATGTTCCATGCGGCGAAAGCGATGAACGTCAACGTTGAGAACTGTATCCTGGTTGATGATTCCAGCGCAGGCGCGCAGGCGGGGATTGCGGCGGGAATGGAGGTTTTTTACTTCTGCGCCGATCCGCACAACAAACCGATCGATCATCCTAAAGTGACGACCTTTACCGATTTAGCACAGTTGCCGGAATTGTGGAAAGCGCGGGGTTGGAATATCGTCGATTAAACAGTCGGCCTGATAAGCAAAGCGCCATCAGGCGAATGGCGCAGAATGCCGGATGCGGCGTAACGCCTTATCCGGCCTACAATAGCGACGCCGGGGATCCCGGCGAACGCAACAAGCCGCTTATTCCTTCGGATCTTTGCCCGCCAGCAGCTTATCCAGCTCATCCCCGCCCACGTGACGGAAATCTTGCCCCTTCACGAAGTAGAAGATGTATTCGCAGATATTCTGGCAACGGTCACCGATACGCTCGATAGAACGCGCGCAAAACAGCGCGGTCAGCACGCTTGGAATGGTGCGCGGATCTTCCATCATGTAGGTCATCAGCTGGCGCACAATGCCTTCATATTCCTGGTCGACTTTCTTATCTTCACGGTAGATACGTACCGCTTCATCCAGATCCATACGCGCAAAGGCATCCAACACGTCGTGCAGCATCTGCACGGTGTGACGGCCCAGCGACTCCAGACTGACCAACAGCGGCTGATGCTGCTGGGAGAATTTCTCCAGCGCGGTGCGGCAGATTTTATCCGCGACGTCACCAATACGCTCCAGCTCAGCGATGGTTTTGATAATTGCCATCACCAGGCGCAGGTCGCTCGCCGTCGGCTGACGTTTGGCGATGATACGCACGCAGGCTTCATCAATCGCCACTTCCATCATGTTGACGTTTTTATCGCCTTCAATGACGCGCTTCGCCAGATCGCTGTCCTGATTGTGCATGGCAGTAATCGCATCAGAAAGCTGCTGTTCAACCATGCCGCCCATGGTCATCACCTGGGTACGGATACTTTCCAGTTCGGCGTTGAACTGGCCGGAAATATGTTTATTTAGGTTAAGGTTATCCACAACAAGCTCCTGAATCAGCCGTAACGACCGGTGATGTAGTCTTCAGTTTGTTTCTTCGCGGGCTTGGTGAACAGATCGTCCGTGTTGCTGAACTCAATCAACTCGCCCAGGTACATAAATGCCGTGTGATCGGAACAACGTGCGGCCTGCTGCATGTTGTGGGTCACGATAACAACGGTGTAATCCTCTTTCAGCTCAGTGATCAGCTCTTCAATACGCCCGGTGGAGATCGGGTCAAGCGCTGAACACGGTTCATCAAGCAGAAGCACTTCCGGGCGAATGGCGATACCACGCGCAATGCACAAACGCTGCTGCTGACCACCGGAGAGAGAGTATCCGCTCTGGTGTAATTTATCTTTGGTTTCATTCCACAATGCGGCTTTGGTCAACGCCCACTGCACGCGCTCGTCCATATCGGCACGGGAAAGCTTCTCAAACAGACGCACGCCAAACGCGATATTGTCGTAGATAGACATCGGAAACGGTGTTGGTTTCTGGAAAACCATGCCGACTTTGGCACGCAGCAGCGCGATATCCTGGGTATTGGTGAGAATATTGTCACCATCCAGCAGGATTTCACCTTCCGCACGCTGCTCCGGGTACAGTTCAAACATTTTGTTGAAGGTACGCAGCAGCGTTGATTTACCACAGCCTGACGGCCCGATAAACGCCGTTACCTGGTTCTTCGCAATATCCAGGTTGATGTTCTTCAGGGCATGGAATTTGCCATAGTAGAAGTTCAAATCACGAACCTGAATCTTACCTGGGGCAGTATCAACCATACTCATTTCAATCTCTTCCTCATTCGGCGCCGCATCAGCCACGCCGTAAAAATTAACCGTGTTTCTTCTTCGCGAAAATGACACGCGCCAGAATGTTCAGCAGCAGTACGCACAGGGTAATAATCAGCACCCCGGCCCAGGCCAGTTGCTGCCACTCAGCAAACGGGCTCATCGCAAACTTAAAGATAGTGACCGGCAGGTTGGCGATTGGCTGCATCATGTCAGTGCTCCAGAACTGGTTGGAGAGCGACGTAAACAGCAGCGGAGCCGTTTCACCCGCGATACGGGCAATTGCCAGCAGAATGCCGGTAATAATGCCCGACACAGACGCCTTCAGGGTGATCGCGGAAATCATCTTCCACTTTGGTGTACCCAACGCATAGGCGGCTTCTCGCAGACTATCCGGCACCAGCTTGAGCATGTTCTCCGTGGTACGAATAACAATGGGCACCTGCAGCAGCGCCAGCGCAATCACGCCTGCCCAGCCGGAGAAGTGCTCCATTTTTGCTACCACGATGGTGTAAACGAACAGACCGACCACAATCGATGGTGCAGACAGCAGGATGTCGTTGATAAAGCGGATGACCTCAGCCAGCCAGGACTTACGTCCGTACTCAGCCAGGTAAATGCCCGCCATAATACCAAGCGGTGTACCAAACACGGTCGCCCACAGAATTAACAGTCCGCTACCGGCCAGGGCGTTCGCCAGACCACCACCCGCCGTATTCGGCGGAGGCGTCATTTCGGTGAACAGCGCCAGCGACATACCGTCGATACCGCGGGTGATGGTGGACATCAGTATCCAGACAAGCCAGAACAGACCGAATGCCATCGTCGCCATAGAGAGCGTCAGCGCGATGCGGTTCTTCAGACGGCGACGCGCCTGCATTTTACGGCGTGATTCTGCCAGTGCAGTGGTGTTTTGCATTTCCAGCGTAGCCATTAGCGTGCCCCCTCGTTTTTCGCAAGGCGCATGATCATGAACTTAGACGCTGCCAGCACGATGAAGGTGATCACGAACAGGATCAGCCCCAGTTCCATCAGTGCCGCAACATGCAAACCCGATTCCGCTTCGGCAAATTCGTTCGCCAGCGCAGAGGTGATACTGTTGCCCGGCATATACAGCGATGCGCTGTCGAGTTGGTAGGTGTTACCGATGATAAAGGTCACCGCCATGGTTTCACCCAGCGCGCGACCCAGACCCAGCATCACACCGCCAATCACACCATTTTTGGTGAACGGCAGCACGATACGCCAGATAACTTCCCAGGTAGTACAGCCAATACCGTAAGCTGACTCTTTCATCAGTACCGGCGTTTGTTCGAACACATCACGCATAACCGCCGCAATGTACGGGATGATCATGATGGCGAGGATCACGCCAGCAGCCAGAATACCGATACCAAATGCCGGGCCAGCAAACAGTGCGCCAACAAACGGAATGTTGGAAAGAATATTACCGACCGGCTCCTGGAAATACGTCGCAAACAGCGGGGCAAAGATAAACAGGCCCCACATGCCGTAAACGATACTCGGGATCGCCGCCAGCAGCTCAATAGCGATACCCAGCGGGCGTCTCAACCAGCCAGGTGCAAGTTCCGTCAGGAACAAAGCAATGCCGAAACTCACCGGAACGGCGATCAGCAGTGCGATAAGTGAGGTGACCAACGTACCGTAAATCGGTACCAGTGCGCCGTAGATATCATTTGGCGCATCCCAGTCTTTGGTCCAAAGGAATGAGAAACCAAATTTCTGGATGCTTGGCCAGGAGGAGATGATCAGAGAGACAATAATGCCACCCAACATCAATAGCACAATCAGCGCAGCCAGTTTTACCAGCGCGCTGAAGATCATGTCACCCTTTTTACCCGGTGGGTTAAAAGCAGGCTTGGTTGCAGCCATAAATCACTCTTTAAGTTTGGGCCAGGAAGCTCGCATTTTATCGTGCTTCCCGGCTAACGTAATGCCATACCCTAAATAATTCGAGTTGCAGCAAGACGGCAAGCTTGTTCACCCCAGGAGCATAGATTCACTATGTGACTGGGGTGAACAAGCACAGCCAACACAGCTGCGGCTCGAAGTATGACGGGTATTTAATACAGCGCTTTACCGCTGCTGTCCTTCACGTTGGTCTTCCATGCAGCACGAATCTGCTCAACCACGCTGTCCGGCAGGCTGGCGTAATCCAGGTCATTGGCCTGTTTGCCGCCATTTTTGTACGCCCAGTCAAAGAATTTCAGTACTTCAACGCCTTGCTCTGGTTTCTTCTGCTCTTTGTGCACCAGGATGAAGGTGGTGGAAGTAATTGGCCACGCATCGTCACCTTTCTGGTTAGTCAGATCCTGAGCGAAGGTTTTGCTCCAGTCAGCGCCTTTAGCGGCGTTGGCAAAGTTTTCTTCGGTCGGGCTTACCGGTTTGCCATCAGCAGAGACCAGCTTGGTGTACGCCAGGTTGTTCTGCTTAGCGTAAGCGTACTCAACGTAACCGATAGAACCCGGCAGACGCTGTACGAACGCGGCGATACCGTCGTTACCTTTACCGCCCAGACCGGTCGGCCAGTTTACGGTAGAGCCGGAACCAATTTTAGATTTCCACTCTTCGTTCACTTTCGCCAGGTAGCTGGTGAAGACGAAGGAGGTACCGGAACCATCAGCGCGACGCACAACGGCAATGTTCTGAGAAGGCAGCTTCAGACCCGGGTTCAGTTTGGTGATGGCTTCATCATCCCACTTCTTAATTTTGCCGAGGTAGATATCGCCCAGGGTTTTACCGTCAAGCACCAGCTCACCGGACTTCAGGCCAGGGATATTCACCGCCAGCACCACGCCGCCGATCACTGTCGGGAACTGGAACAGGCCTTCCTGAGCCAGCTTCTCGTCAGACAACGGTGCATCAGAAGCGCCGAAATCAACGGTATTGGCCGTAATTTGTTTTACACCACCGGAGGAGCCGATACCCTGGTAGTTTACTTTGCTACCGGTCTCTTTCTGATAGGTATCTGCCCATTTGGCATACACTGGCGCAGGGAAGGTTGCACCTGCACCTGTCAGGCTCGCTGCTGCAAACGCAGAGAACGCGCTCATAGATAAGGTCGCGGCGACAACAGTTGCGACAGTGGTACGCATAACTTTCATAATGTCTCCTGCACGGTTTTCGTAAATTGTTGTTTGAGTTGCTACTGTGAGCAAAATAGGACAAACAGGTGACAGTTAAATGTACGAAATATGACAGTTTTATGACAATGAAAAATAATGCGCGAGAAACAATTAAAAGCAGTATAAAAACAGCAAGTTAATAGATTATATGACAATCATATTTCGGCAAAATTTTCTTTTTATGACACTGAAAACAGTAGCTGAAGATGACGGTTTGTCACATAAAACAGGCGGGATAATTGATTAAAAACAGAACACGTTTAAAAAAATGCCCCGCTTTGAGCAGGGCATTTTCAGTTCAGCAAGGTATCGCTTATTCCACGGTAACCGACTTCGCCAGGTTACGCGGCTGATCCACGTCGGTGCCTTTAATCAGCGCCACGTGATACGCCAGCAATTGCAGCGGAACAGTATAGAAGATCGGCGCAATCACCTCTTCTACATGCGGCATCTCGATGATGTGCATATTTTCATTACTGATAAATCCTGCATCCTGATCAGCGAAGACGTACAATTGGCCGCCACGGGCGCGCACTTCTTCAATGTTGGATTTCAGTTTTTCCAGCAACTCGTTGTTCGGTGCAACCACGATAACTGGCATATCCGCGTCAATCAGCGCCAGTGGGCCGTGCTTCAGCTCACCAGCGGCATACGCTTCTGCGTGAATATAAGAAATCTCTTTCAGCTTCAGGGCGCCTTCCAGCGCAATGGGGTACTGATCGCCACGACCCAGGAAAAGTGCATGGTGTTTGTCAGAGAAGTCTTCCGCCAGTGCAGCAATACGTTTGTCCTGTGACAGCATCTGCTCAATACGGCTCGGCAGCGCCTGTAACCCGTGAACAATCTCTTGTTCAATAGACGCATCCAGACCTTTCAGACGAGACAGTTTCGCCACCAGCATCAACAGAACTGTCAGCTGAGTGGTAAATGCTTTCGTGGAGGCCACGCCGATTTCGGTCCCGGCATTAGTCATCATCGCCAGGTCAGATTCACGTACCAGAGAAGAGCCTGGAACGTTACAGATTGCCAGCGACCCCAGATAGCCCAGCTCTTTAGATAAGCGCAGACCCGCCAGGGTATCTGCCGTTTCACCAGACTGGGAAAGGGTGATCATCAGGCTGTTACGACGCACAGCAGATTTGCGATAACGGAACTCAGAAGCAATTTCCACATCACAGGGAATGCCGGCCAGCGACTCAAACCAGTAACGGGACACCATGCCTGAGTTGTATGACGTACCACAGGCAATAATCTGGATATGCTCAACCTGAGACAGCAACGCGTTGGCATTAGGGCCAAGCTCACTTAAGTCCACTTCGCCATGACTGATACGCCCGGTCAGCGTATTTTTAATCGCGTTCGGTTGCTCATAGATCTCTTTCTGCATGTAGTGGCGATAAATACCTTTTTCGCCCGCGTCGTATTGCAGATTAGATTCAATATCCTGACGTTTTACTTCCGCGCCAGTCTTGTCAAAAATAGAGACTGAACGACGCGTTACTTCCGCGATGTCGCCCTCTTCCAGGAAGATAAAGCGACGGGTTACCGGCAGCAGTGCCAGCTGATCGGAAGCGATAAAGTTCTCACCCATACCCAGCCCAATCACCAGCGGGCTACCAGAACGTGCCGCCAGCAGGGTTTCCGGGTTACGAGTATCCATGATCACCGTGCCGTAGGCACCGCGCAGTTGCGGAATAGTACGCAGCACGGCTTCACGCAGCGTACCACCCTGTTCCAGCTCCCAGTGCACCAGGTGAGCAATCACTTCGGTGTCGGTTTCAGAAACAAAGGTGTAGCCACGCGTTTTCAACAGCTCACGCAGTGGTTCATGGTTTTCAATGATTCCGTTATGCACTACAACAATGTGTTCAGAAACATGCGGATGCGCGTTCGCTTCTGAAGGTTCACCGTGTGTCGCCCAGCGGGTGTGAGCGATACCTGTACCACCATGCAGCGGATGTTCTTCCGCAGCAGCAGTCAGCATCTGCACTTTACCCAGACGACGCAGACGGGTCATGTTGCCTTCAGCATCGACAACGGCCAGACCAGCAGAGTCATAACCACGATATTCCAGACGACGTAAACCTTCGAGAAGGATTTCAGCTACATCACGCTGCGCGATAGCGCCAACAATTCCACACATATTTTTTTGATTCCGAATTTAGGCATTTTGCCTGTCGTTGTCGGTCAACCTGATACCCGTATTCCGGGCGCCCCGAGCCTTGTAGAGAGTGGGGTTATTTTTATAGGTACTACTTGTTGAGCGGAGGATTATATTATCCCCTCATCTCTTGTCTGCCTGATGGCGGGCCTACAGAACGTCACCGCACGTAGGCCGCCATCCGGCAAAAATAAATTACTTCTTCTTCACCGGACGCTGCCAGCCCTGTTTATGGACCTGAGGTACACGGCTTAATACCAGTTCGTTATCAGCAATATTACGCGTCACTGTGGTTCCGGCGGCGATCGTCGCGCCTTTACCCACGGTGACGGGAGCCACCAGCTGAGTATCAGAACCGACAAAAACATCATCGCCAATAATGGTTTTAAACTTATTAGCGCCATCGTAGTTACAGGTAATCGTACCCGCGCCAATATTCACGTTATCACCAATTTCAGCGTCGCCGAGATACGTCAGATGACCCGCTTTAGAACCTTTACCCAGACGCGCTTTTTTCATTTCGACGAAGTTACCCACGTGCGCACCTTCCAGCAGCTCAGCGCCTGGACGCAGACGCGCAAAAGGCCCGATAGTACAGGCCGCTTCCAGATGGGCATCTTCCACCACGCTGTACGGGCTAAGCTCACAGCCATCGCCAATTACGCTATTTTTGATAATGCAGCCAGCGCCAATCTTGACGCGATCCCCAACGGTTACGTTACCTTCAATGATAACGTTAGTATCAATTTCAACATCGCGCCCGTGAATAAGCGAACCGCGAAGATCAAAACGTGCTGGATCGCGCAACATAACGCCTGCTAACAGCAGTTTCTCTGCTTGTTCGGACTGATAGACACGTTCAAGACGGGATAGCTGAAGACGGTTATTCACCCCTTCGGTTTCGCTAATACGTGCCGGATGTACCGCAGCAATTTCACGCCCTTCCTGGTACGCCATCGCAATGATATCGGTGATGTAATATTCACCCTGCACGTTGTTGTTGGTCAGTTTAGACAACCAGCGCTTCATATCAGCGCCATTGGCAATCAGGATGCCGGTGTTAATTTCCTGGATCTGGCGTTGCTCGTCGGTCGCATCTTTGTGCTCAACGATACCAGTAACTTTGCCGTTATCACGCGTAATACGCCCATAGCCGGTTGGGTCGTCCAGTTTTACGGTTAATAAGCCAATACCACCCTGAGGTTTGGCATCGCGCAGGCGGCGTAACGTTTCGGTGGAGATTAACGGTACATCGCCATAAAGCATTAAAATGTCTTCGTCGTCACCAAAGAACGGTGCAGCCTGCTGCATTGCATGACCGGTTCCCAGTTGTTCTGCCTGCAGAACCCAGTTCAGATTGCCATCTTTCAACGTCTGCTGAAGCAAATCACCACCATGCCCATAGACCAGGTGTACATGAGTTGCGCCTAATTCATTAGCGGCATCAATAACATGCTGCACCATCGCTTTTCCTGCGAGAGTGTGCAGCACTTTAGGAAGATCGGAATACATACGTGTACCTTTGCCTGCGGCAAGGATCACGACGCTCATAGCATTATTCAACATACACATCCTGACTGTCATTTGAGAACGAATTTATACCCTTTCACATTGAAAATACTACATTTTTTTCATCATGAAATGGGCCGAAGATAAAACGTTCAATAGGGGAAAATCCCTAACTATTAACTCACTATTTTCGACTATATCGGCGCCTTTTGTCTCCAAAAACCCAGGAGCATGCTCTTATTAAAGCCTTAGGTTAATGTTTTTGCTATTTTTTTGCCCCATGAATAAAGAATTGGGTAAGCAACGCACGATTTTTATATATGATTCAGTGACAAGCAGAAAAATGGAGAAGACAATAATTGGGGGGAGAGGAAGAGTGCACAAGCAAGAGGGTAAGGAGCTAAATAAATGGCGCTTGCTCTCAACGATGTGAAGCATCGCGCCACATAACAACAGGTATGACTAAACGGCCATACTGCTGAAAAGGGCGATGATTTTATTGAACAATTTCATGTTGGTATCCTATTTTTATCTGAGTTAATTATGTGACTTACATCACAAAAACAAGTCTACGCTTCATTTTTTAATCGATCAATAGTTATGTGATACAGATCACATAAAATCAAAACACCTTTTCAGTTTCAAAATATCTAAAACACCGGCAAAAAAAAACCAGCCTGCTAGCAGACTGGTTTTCGTATTTTCAAGCCGGTGTTACATCGCTTTTTTGGTCAACTCGATAACGCGCAGTTTCGCGATCGCTTTGGCCAGTTCCGCAGATGCCTGAGCGTAATCCACGTCACCATGAGAGCTCTTAATATGCTCTTCAGCCTTGCGTTTCGCTTCCAGGGCTCTCGCTTCATCGAGATCCTGACCGCGAATCGCGGTATCAGCCAGTACGGTCACGTTGCCAGGCTGCACTTCAAGAATGCCGCCGGACAGATAGATAAACTCTTCATGACCGAACTGTTTAACGATGCGGATCATACCAGGCTTAATGGCGGTGAGCAGCGGTGCGTGGCCCGGGAAAATACCCAGTTCACCTTCACTACCCGTTACCTGGATTTTTTCGACCAGACCAGAGAACATTTGTTGCTCTGCGCTGACGACGTCCAGGTGGTAAGTCATTGCCATATCACCCTCCGATTAAGGCGTTAAAGTTTTTTGGCTTTTTCTACGGCTTCGTCGATAGAACCAACCATGTAGAACGCCTGCTCTGGCAGGTGGTCGTATTCGCCTTCCATGATGCCTTTAAAGCCACGGATGGTGTCTTTCAGGGAAACGTATTTACCCGGAGAACCGGTGAATACTTCCGCAACGAAGAACGGCTGGGACAGGAAGCGCTGGATCTTACGCGCACGAGCTACCACCAGTTTATCTTCTTCAGACAGTTCATCCATACCCAGGATGGCGATGATGTCTTTCAGTTCCTGATAACGCTGCAGCAGGGACTGTACGCCACGCGCAGTGTCATAGTGTTCCTGACCAACAACCAGCGGATCCAGCTGACGGCTGGTGGAGTCCAGCGGATCAACGGCCGGGTAAATACCCAGAGAAGCGATCTGACGGCTCAGTACCACGGTTGCATCCAGGTGAGCAAAGGTGGTTGCTGGTGATGGGTCAGTCAAGTCATCCGCAGGTACGTATACCGCCTGAACGGAGGTGATAGAACCAGTTTTGGTGGAGGTGATACGTTCCTGCAGAACACCCATCTCTTCCGCCAGGGTCGGCTGGTAACCTACCGCTGATGGCATACGACCCAGCAGTGCGGATACTTCCGTACCGGCCAGGGTGTAACGATAGATGTTATCGACGAACAGCAGTACGTCACGACCTTCGTCACGGAATTTCTCAGCCATGGTCAGACCGGTCAGCGCAACGCGCAGACGGTTTCCCGGCGGCTCGTTCATCTGGCCATAAACCAGGGATACTTTATCCAGAACGTTGGAGTCGGTCATTTCGTGGTAGAAGTCGTTACCCTCACGAGTACGTTCACCTACGCCCGCAAACACAGAGTAACCGGAGTGCTCAATCGCGATGTTACGAATAAGCTCCATCATGTTTACGGTTTTACCTACACCCGCACCACCGAACAGACCAACTTTACCGCCCTTAGCGAACGGACACATCAGGTCGATAACTTTGATGCCGGTTTCCAGCAGTTCCTGAGAGCTGGACAGCTCTTCGTAGGAAGGTGCTGCGCGGTGGATAGCCCAACGCTCTTCTTCACCGATATCGCCTTTCATGTCGATCGGGTGACCCAGGACGTTCATGATACGACCCAGAGTTGCTTTACCTACCGGGACTTCGATCGGGTGCTCGAGGTCTTTAACTTCCAGACCACGACGCAGACCGTCGGAAGAACCCATGGCGATGGTACGTACGATACCGCCGCCGAGCTGCTGCTGAACTTCCAGCACCAGGCTCTCTTTACCATTCATAACCTCAAGAGCATCGTACACGCGCGGTACGGCATCCTGAGGGAATTCGACGTCAACCACGGCGCCGATTACCTGGACAATTTTTCCAGTAGCCATCTTGAATCCTCTACGAATTAACCTGGTTATACCGCGGATGCACCACCGACGATTTCGGTGAGTTCCTGAGTAATGCTGGCCTGACGAGCTTTGTTGTATACCAACTGCAGCTCTTTAATCAGGCTGCCGCCATTGTCGGTCGCGGCTTTCATCGCCACCATACGTGCGGCCTGCTCGCTGGCCAGGTTTTCTACCACGCCCTGATAAACCTGAGATTCAACGTAACGACGCAGCAGGGTATCCAGCAGCGGTTTCGGGTCTGGTTCATACAGGTAATCCCAGGCTTTTTGTTTTAACTCTTCATCTTCTGAAGCCGGTAAAGGCAGCAGCTGAGTGAGAGTCGGAACCTGAGACATGGTGTTAATAAATTTGTTGCTGACAACGTACAGTCTGTCCAGACGACCTTCATCGTAGGCCTGCAGCATCACTTTAACCGGGCCGATCAGTTCGGACAGGGAAGGGTTATCCCCCATACCGGTTACCTGAGCAACCACGTTACCGCCTACGGAATTAAAGAAAGACACGCCCTTAGAGCCGATCATTGCGATGTCGCACTGAACGCCTTTATCGGACCATGTTTTCATATCCGCCAGCAGCTTTTTAAACAGGTTAATGTTCAAGCCACCGCACAGACCACGGTCGGTCGACACCACCAGGTAGCCCACGCGCTTAACGTCGCGTTCTTCCAGGTAAGGGTGCTTATATTCCAGATTACCATTCGCAAGGTGACCAATCACTTTGCGCATGGTCTCTGCATAAGGACGGCTGGCCGCCATGCGATCCTGCGATTTACGCATTTTGGAAGCGGCGACCATCTCCATCGCTTTAGTGATCTTCTGCGTGTTCTGGACGCTTGCGATCTTACTACGTATCTCTTTTGCGCCGGCCATGAGCTTCTCCTCAATGCCTTGCGGTCCGCCCTAAGACAGACCGCCAGACGTTACCAGGACTGGGTTGCTTTGAAGGAATCGAGGATAGCTTTCAGCTTGCCTTCGATTTCATCGTTATAGCCACCGGACTGGTTAATCTCTTGCATCAGCGGAGCGTGATCACGGTCAACGTAAGCCAGCAGAGCGGCTTCGAAGCTACCGATTTTCGCCAGTTCCACATCTTCGAGGTAACCGCGTTCAGCCGCAAACAGCACCACACCCTGCTGTGCAACAGACATTGGGGCATACTGTTTCTGCTTCAGCAGTTCAGTTACTTTCTGACCGTGGCTCAGCTGCTTACGCGTAGCTTCGTCAAGGTCGGAAGCGAACTGAGAAAACGCTGCCAGTTCACGATACTGTGCCAGCGCGGTACGGATACCACCGGACAGTTTCTTGATGATCTTGGTCTGCGCTGCACCACCTACACGGGATACGGAGATACCCGGGTTAACTGCCGGACGAATACCGGAGTTGAACAGGTTGGTTTCCAGGAAGATCTGACCATCGGTAATGGAAATTACGTTGGTCGGAACGAACGCAGAAACGTCACCCGCCTGGGTTTCGATAATCGGCAGAGCGGTCAGGGAGCCAGTTTTACCTTTAACTTCACCATTGGTGAATTTCTCAACGTATTCCGCGTTAACGCGGGATGCGCGTTCCAGCAGACGGGAGTGGAGGTAAAATACGTCGCCTGGGAATGCTTCACGTCCTGGTGGACGACGCAGCAGCAGGGAAACCTGACGGTAAGCAACAGCCTGTTTGGACAGGTCATCATAAACAATCAGTGCATCTTCACCGCGGTCACGGAAGTATTCGCCCATTGCGCAACCAGCATAAGGTGCCAGGTATTGCAGTGCAGCAGATTCAGACGCGGTCGCCACAACAACGATGGTGTTGGACAGTGCGCCGTGTTCTTCCAGTTTACGAACCACGTTAGAAATGGTGGACGCTTTCTGGCCGATAGCCACGTACACGCATTTGATGCCGGAGTCACGCTGGTTGATGATGGCATCGATTGCCATCGCGGTTTTACCGGTCTGACGGTCACCGATGATCAACTCACGCTGGCCACGACCGATTGGGATCATGGCATCAACGGATTTATAACCGGTCTGTACCGGCTGATCTACGGACTGACGTTCGATTACGCCTGGTGCGATAACTTCGATTGGCGAGAAGCCATCGTTATCAACCGGACCTTTACCGTCAATTGGGGAACCCAGCGTGTTCACCACACGGCCCAGCAGGCCACGGCCTACCGGAACTTCCAGAATACGACCCGTACACTTAACCTTCATGCCTTCGGCGAGGTCAGCGTATGGACCCATCACAACTGCACCTACGGAGTCGCGCTCCAGGTTCAGTGCGATAGCGTAACGGTTACCCGGCAGAGAGATCATTTCCCCCTGCATACAGTCAGCAAGACCGTGGATGCGGATAACACCGTCACTTACAGAAACAATAGTACCTTCGTTGTGAGCTTCACTCACAACACTGAACTGAGCAATGCGCTGCTTGATCAGTTCGCTGATTTCGGTGGAATTCAGTTGCATGCTCCAGTCCCCTTAAGACTGCAAGACGTCTGCAAGGCGCTCAAGACGGCCGCGTACGCTGCCATCAATGACCATATCACCCGCACGGATGATTACGCCTGCCATTACAGACTTATCGATTTTGCAATTCAGCTTAACTTTGCGTGACAGACGTTTTTCCATCGCTGCACTAATCTTCGTAAGCTGTTCATCACTCAGTGCATTGGCAGAAGTGACTTCTACCTCAGAGATAGCCTCACTGGCTGCACGCAGGTGAATAAACTGCTCAAGAACATCCGGGAGCGCATTAAGACGGTTATTTTCAGCCATTACCTTAATCAGGTTTTGACCGCTTTCGTCTAACTGCTCACCGCAGATTGCGATAAACGACTCAGCGAGCGTTTCCGGCGCCAGCGCGCCAGAGAGAAGCTCTGCCATTTGTTCGTTCTTCGTCACCTCAGCGGCAAACGTCAGCATATCCTGCCAACGGTCAACGCTTTGGTGCTCAACGGCAAAGTCAAAAGCTGCTTTGGCGTAGGGGCGAGCTACCGTAATAAATTCAGACATCAGCCCCTCCCTCCTTACAGTTCAGCGACAAGTTTGTCCACGATGTCGCTATTAGCAGCTTCATCCACGGAACGTTCGATGATCTTCTCGGCGCCAGCAACAGCCAGGACAGCAACTTGCTTACGCAGCTCTTCGCGAGCACGTTTACGCTCGGCGTCAATTTCCGCCTGCGCTTGTGCCACGATTTTAGTACGTTCCTGCTCTGCTTCAGTTTTAGCTTCGTCCAGGATCTGAGCGCGGCGTTTGTTTGCCTGCTCGATAATTACCTGAGCTTCCGCCTTCGCTTTTTTCAGCTGGTCAGTCGCGCTGGCCTTTGCAAGGTCAAGATCCTTATGTGCTCGTTCAGCAGAAGCAAGACCGTCAGCAATTTCTTTTTGACGTTTTTCGATGGCTGCCATTAATGGCGGCCATACGTACTTCATGCAGAACAGAACGAACAGGACAAACGCGATGGCCTGGCCGAGGATTGTTGCGTTAAGATTCACAGCACAATGCCTCTATCTAGTTAACGTTCTGATATTGCTCTTAATTCAAGCAACGCTTACTACGCGACAGCGAACATCACGTACAGACCCAGACCTACAGCGATCATCGGGATAGCATCCACCAGACCCATAACGATAAAGAACTGAGTACGCAGCAGAGGAATCAGATCAGGTTGACGCGCTGCGCCTTCCAGGAATTTACCCCCGAGGATGCCGATACCGATCGCAGCACCGATTGCCGCCAGACCCATCATCACAGCGGCAGCCATGTACAGCAGATCCATATTCAGGTTTTCCATGACAGTCTCCAGTTTGTTTCAGTTAAAACGTAGTAGTGTTGGTAAATTAATGCTCTTCAGACGCCATCGACAGATAGACAATCGTCAGAACCATGAAGATGAAGGCTTGCAGCGTGATAATCAGTATGTGGAAAATGGCCCACGGCACATTCAGAATCCACTGTGACCACCACGGCAACAGACCAGCAATCAGAATGAAAATCAGCTCACCAGCGTACATGTTGCCGAACAGTCGCAGACCAAGAGAAACTGGTTTGGACAGCAGGCTTACCCCTTCAAGGATTAAGTTGACAGGAATGAACGCCCAGTGATTGAACGGCTGCAGCGTCAACTCTTTCGCGAAGCCGCCGATGCCTTTCATTTTGATGCTGTAGAACAGAATCAGGATAAACACGCCCAGTGCCATCGACAGGGTGATGTTTACGTCCGCAGACGGAACTACGCGCAGCGCCGGCAGGCCCAGTATATGCTCAGCAATATACGGCAGCAGGTCGATTGGCAGTAAATCCATCAGGTTCATCAGGAAGACCCAGACGAAGATCGTCAGGGCAAGCGGTGCGATAACCTTGCTCTTGCCATGGTACATGTCTTTGACACTGCCATGAACAAAGCCGATTACCAGCTCAATCGCGGTCTGAAATTTCCCTGGTACGCCGCTGGTTGCCTTTTTGGCCACGCTACGGAACATAAGCAGGAACAACAGACCCAGCACCACCGAGAAGAACATGGAGTCAATATTGAGCGTCCAGAAGGTGGCTGGGGGGTTATGCGGATCTACCAGCGAGAAAGTACGCAGGTCCAACTGAAGGTTATTCAGATGGTGCCCTATGTATTCCTGCGGCGTCATATTTTCAGAAGCCATGATGCCTTTTACCCTTTGTTGTTAATTACAGCCGGTGCCAGTATCTGAACCACCAGCACCAAAACCCACGTAACGATCAGCGGTAAGAACACCGCCTTCAAAACCGCCAACGCCACCACAAGCAAAACCAGCATCGCTAACACCTTGAAGGCTTCGCCGAAAGCGAACGACCAGGCCACTCGGCCCTTTGCTGGTGTATGTGCCTGGTGACGCCAGGCAAATATCATAAACAACATATTAGGCAGTAACACTGCCAATCCTCCGCACAATGCGGAGATGCCCCAGAAAGGGTCTTTGAGGCTAAACAGCAATCCACTTGCTATTACCGCCAGAAGCTGTGTGAGCAAAAGCTTACGAGCAACGTTTCGACTCAAGAGCGACATAGACATCACGTTTTTACTCCTGCTCCCTTCGAGGTATGCCGCGTGTCGTATAAAACGTTCTTTATGGCTTAGAGTCAAGCATCAAAAAGCGGTCAAATTATACGGTGCGGCTTCGTGATTTCAAACAATAAGTAGCTAAAAAGTGAATAAATGTTTAAATATTTTTCTCCAGGCCACATTTATTACTTTTCGGCAAACTGTGAACGATCATGCAAAACTGCAAATACCGCGTAAACACTGGCGATAAAGCGTGCACCAGATCACATATTGAACATATTCACCTTCGCACAATTAATTTACGTGGCAAATGATGCCTTTTCATCTTTTTGATATTTAAGCGTAAAAACCGTCACTATTTTAGAAATAGACCCTAACAACAAAAAAACCGCTCATTGACATTTATAATAAATAATTAACACAAAACGGTGATTCTTAGATTCTATTTTTAGCAGACTGATATTTTCACTGTTGACTTGTTTCTCTTTTAACAAAAAACGGTACGTTATAGTTATGATGCAAAACAGTAAGGCAGAGGTGAAATTTAACACCACCATCTCCCCCTATAACCTTCGGTATTTAACACCTGAAGGCCCACTTTTTTTCTGTTTTTTTTGATAAATATTAAATTTTGTTTGGCTTAATAACCACCAAATGACGCTCACCATCCAGTTGTGGAACCCGTAATTTTACAACTGATTCTACGCTGAACGCCGCAGGCAGTGTGGCGATCTCATCTTCCGGTAGTTGCCCTTTTAAAGCATAAAAACGCCCGTTTTGACCAGGTAAATGGTGGCACCAGCTCAACATGTCGTTAAGAGAGGCAAAAGCACGACTTATCACGCCATCAAAAGGTGGCTCGGAAGGGAATTCTTCTACCCTGCTTTGCACTGGAGTGACGTTATCCAGTTTAAGTTCATGTTGTACCTGACGCAGAAAGCGTACGCGTTTTCCCAGGCTATCCAGCAGAGTAAAATGCGCCTCAGGACGCACGATAGAAAGAGGAATTCCTGGTAAGCCCGGTCCCGTGCCGACATCAATAAAACGCTCGCCCTGCAGATGGGGGGCGACAACAATGCTGTCCAGAATATGGCGCACCAGCATTTCGTTGGGATCCCGCACCGATGTCAGGTTGTACGCTTTATTCCATTTGTGCAACATATCGACATACGCAATCAGCTGATTTTTCTGGTGATCGGTAAGAGAAATACCAGCATCAGCCAGCAGACGAGAGAGTTTGTTGAGCACGGTCATTACCTGTTAATAATCAATTACCCGCTACGCTATCGCATATCGGGTCGACAAATTTGCAGGGCGGGTAAGTGAAGCCCCCGCCCAAATAGAGTGACTAAGCGCTACGGCGCAGCATACCTTGTTTTTTCAGCCAAACCAGCAGAATGGAGATGGCGGCAGGCGTGACACCAGAAATGCGCGATGCTTGACCGATTGACACCGGTTTGTGATCGTTCAACTTGGCAATAACTTCATTCGACAAACCGGAAACCTGACGATAATCCAGAGTCGCAGGCAGCAACGTGTTCTCGTTACGCTGTTGTCTTTCGATTTCATCCTGCTGACGGGCGATATAACCTTCGTACTTAACCTGAATCTCAACCTGTTCAGCCGCCTGAGGATCATCAAGCGCTGGTGCAAATACAGACAATGACGTCAGCTGTGCATAGGTCATGTCCGGACGACGCAGCAGATCTTCACCACTGGCCTCGCGTGACAGAGGCGTTGCCAGGTGCGCATTCACTTCCGCGGCAGATTCAGCAAGCGGGTTCACCCAGGTCGATTTCAGACGCTGGCGTTCTTGTTCGATGCGTTCCAGTTTTTCATTGAAGCGCGCCCAACGTTCATCCCCCACCAGACCCAGTTCACGACCAATTTCGGTCAGACGGAGATCGGCGTTATCTTCGCGCAGCATCAAACGGTATTCTGCGCGCGAAGTAAACATGCGGTACGGTTCTTTGGTACCCAGCGTACATAGGTCATCCACCAGCACACCAAGATAGGCCTGAGAACGCGCAGGTGCCCACCCCTCTTTGTCAGCGGACAAGCGTGCGGCGTTCAGACCCGCCAGCAAACCTTGCGCAGCGGCTTCTTCGTAACCGGTTGTACCGTTAATCTGACCGGCAAAGAACAGACCCTGAATGAACTTGCTTTCCAGAGTGGGCTTCAGATCGCGTGGATCGAAGAAATCATACTCAATAGCATAGCCAGGACGGACAATTTTGGCATTTTCCATCCCCTGCATAGAGCGGACAATTTGCATCTGCACGTCAAACGGCAGGCTGGTGGAAATACCGTTCGGGTAAATTTCGTTAGACGTCAGTCCTTCCGGTTCAAGGAAGATCTGGTGCTGGTTCCTGTCGGCAAAGCGCATCACTTTGTCTTCGATCGACGGGCAGTAACGTGGGCCGATACCTTCGATCACGCCAGCATACATCGGGCTACGATCGAGGTTATTACGGATCACGTCATGGGTTTTCTCGTTAGTATGCGTGATGTAGCACGGCATCTGGCGTGGATGTTGAGAAACATCGCCAAGGAACGAAAAGACCGGCATCGGGTTATCGCTGTTTTGCTGGCCAAGTACGCTGAAATCGATGGTACGCGCATCGATACGCGGCGGTGTACCGGTTTTCAGACGGCTAACGCGCAGCGGTAGCTCACGCAGGCGACGTGACAGTGGGATAGACGGCGGATCGCCAGCACGGCCACCGCTGTAGTTGTCCAGACCAATGTGAATTTTCCCGTCGAGGAAGGTCCCCACGGTTAATACGACCGCTTTGGCACGGAACTTCAGACCCATCTGAGTCACCGCACCGACAACACGATCGTTTTCAACAATCAGATCTTCAACCGCTTGTTGGAAGATCATCAGATTAGGCTGGTTCTCCAACGCGGTACGTACCGCCTGACGGTAGAGCACGCGATCCGCCTGAGCACGGGTGGCGCGAACGGCCGGGCCTTTGCTGGCGTTTAGTATCCTAAACTGGATACCGGCATGGTCAATTGCGGTTGCCATCAGGCCGCCAAGCGCATCCACTTCTTTTACCAGGTGTCCCTTCCCAATGCCGCCAATCGCCGGGTTGCAGCTCATCTGTCCCAGAGTGTCGATATTGTGTGTCAACAGCAGGGTCTGCTGACCCATTCGCGCCGCGGCCATTGCGGCCTCGGTGCCTGCATGACCCCCGCCAATGATGATGACGTCAAAAGGATCCTGATAAAACATGGTAATTGCCTCGCATAACGCGGTGTGAAAATGGATTGAAGCCCGGGCCGTGGATTCTACTCAACTTTAGTCGATGGAGAAAGACCTCGGATCCTGGGTATTAAAAAGAAGATCTTTTTATTTAGAGATCTGTTTTATTGTGATCTCTTATTAGGATCGCAACTATCTGTGGATAAGGGCGATCCTTTGAATAAGATCAACGGGTTGTAGAGGATCATTAGCTGTGAATGATCGGTGATCCTGGTCCGTATAAGCTGGGATCAGAATGAAGGGTTATACACAACTCAAAAACTGAACAACAGTTATTCTTTGGATAACTACCGGTTGATCCAAGCTTTTAACCAGAGTTATCCACATAAAAAAGTACGATCTTTACAAATCTCTGAGCAATGGATGCCAGGATCTCAACCAAATTTCAGCCGGATCTTCCGGAATCTCATGTTCCAGTACGTTGATCCTGAGCGTTTCACCGATCTGTTTCGCCCCGCAGGCCTTCAGTTCAGCTTCCAGCTTGTCAATCGCACCGCAGAACGTGTCATATTCGCGGCTACCAATGCCGATGGCACCAAAGCGTACCTGCGAAAGATCCGGTTTCTGCTCGCGCAATGTGTCATATAAAGGTTGCAGGTTATCAGGAATGTCTCCTGCACCGTGCGTTGAGCTGATTACCAGCCAAATCCCTTGAGTTGGAACCTCGTCGAGCATCGGTCCATGCAGTATTTCGCTGGAAAAACCGGCGTCATCCAGCTTTTCCGCCAGATGCTCTGCTACATATTCCGCACTGCCAAGCGTGCTGCCGCTGATAAGAGTGATATCTGCCATTGATCGCTACCTCGATGAAGAGGCAGCATTGTACGCTGTGAGCGAGTTGGGATCTACCTGTGGAAAACCAGGGGATTAAAAAAAGCGCTCAGGGCTTGATGGTACGCATGATCGGATTCTGCAAGACGATCAAGGTTTCAGTGGACTGAATTTCATCAATTGTTTGGATCTTGTTGATAAGTACCTGTTGCAGGGCATCGATTGATTTACACATCACCTTAATAAAGATGCTGTAGTGCCCGGTGGTGTAATACGCCTCGGTCACTTCATCGAGACTTTCCAGCCTGGCCAGCGCTGACGGATAGTCTTTCGCACTTTTCAGGATAATGCCGATAAAGCAGCCGACGTCATAACCCAGTTGTTTTGGACTGACATCAATACGTGCGCCGGTAATAATCCCAGCCTGCTTCATCTTTTCAACGCGCACGTGGATTGTCCCTGGGCTGACGCCGAACTGTTTGGCTAATTCTGCGTAGGCGGTACGGGCATTTTCCATCAGGGCGTCAAGAATGCCGCGGTCCAGATTGTCGATCTGATAATTTTCCATAGGTTTTTCTTATGTAGATTAATGATTCACTCTATTTTAGACGTTAATTTTAACGAATCAAAATCTAAGTCGGCTTTTTGTTTGTTGATTATTGAATATTACCCTCATTCTGTTGCTTAATCATAGGCAACAGGACACAGGAGTAAACATAATGAAAACCGCTTACATTGCCAAACAACGTCAAATTAGCTTCGTGAAATCTCATTTCTCTCGTCAACTGGAGGAGCGTTTAGGTCTGATCGAAGTTCAGGCTCCGATCCTCAGCCGCGTAGGAGATGGCACGCAGGATAACTTGTCTGGCTGTGAAAAAGCGGTGCAGGTGAAAGTGAAAGCATTACCAGACGCTCAGTTCGAAGTGGTTCATTCACTGGCGAAGTGGAAGCGTCAAACGCTGGGACAACACGACTTCAGCGCGGGCGAGGGGCTGTACACGCATATGAAAGCCCTGCGTCCGGATGAGGACCGTCTCTCTCCGCTTCACTCGGTCTATGTTGACCAGTGGGACTGGGAGCGCGTTATGGGTGACGGTGAGCGTCAATTCTCCACTCTGAAAAGCACAGTAGAGGCTATCTGGGCGGGAATTAAGGCAACCGAAGCTGCGGTAAGCAAAGAATTTGGTCTGGCACCGTTCCTGCCAGAGCAGATCCACTTTGTGCATAGCCAGGAGCTGTTATCTCGCTACCCGGATCTTGATGCTAAAGGTCGTGAACGTGCGATCGCAAAAGAGCTGGGCGCGGTGTTCCTGGTCGGGATCGGCGGCAAACTTAGCGACGGTCACCGTCATGACGTTCGTGCTCCGGATTATGATGACTGGAGTTCCGCTTCCGAGCTTGGCCATGCTGGTCTGAACGGTGATATCCTGGTGTGGAACCCTGTTCTGGAAGATGCGTTTGAACTGTCTTCGATGGGGATCCGCGTGGATGCCGATGCGCTGAAACACCAGCTTGCTCTGACCGGTGATGAAGATCGCCTGAGTCTGGAGTGGCACCAGGCGCTGTTGCGTGGCGAAATGCCGCAGACCATTGGTGGCGGTATTGGGCAGTCACGCCTGACGATGCTGCTGCTGCAGTTGCCGCACATTGGCCAGGTTCAGTGCGGTGTGTGGCCTGCACAGGTCCGTGAAAGCGTCGCTTCTTTGCTGTAAAAAATTAACGCCGCCAGCGTCTGAGCAGGCGGCTTCGCATCCCGGTATCAAAGCGCCAGATATGATCGAAAATGCGCATGATGCCGGGTTTGCCGTGTGCTGACATCGCGACCGCATGAAAACGGTGCTGATGTACCCGCTGTAATTCCCCCACTTTGTTGACAACCTCATCGGGTAATCGCTGGGCGATAAAATCCGAAATCACCACCGCATCGGCATCAAACCATTCCCGACCTTGCATACGTTCAATAATGGCGCGAAAACAGCTGGCAATGTCCGTACCGCCGCGAAAACGCTGGCTTAAAAAACGGATTGCCTGCTCAATGCCTTCCGGACCGGATAGCTCATAGCGCACGACTTCTGTCGAAAATAACATGATGAAACAGCGGCGGTTATCGGCGAGAGCCACGCGCATCAGTGCGAGGCAAAAGGCTTTCGCACACTGTTCGTTAAATCCGCCCATCGATCCCGAGGTATCGACACAGACAATAAACGGTCCACGAGGCTGCTCGTCAAAATCCTGGTGGATAACCGGCCGCTCCGTGACTTTCTCGCGCCAGGCTTCTCCATGCAGGCGGTATGTCAGGAGCTGTTTTTCCACCAGCCGCCGATAGAACTCATATTCCAGTTCGGTAATACCTAATGTGGCCAGTTCGGGGGGGAGTAAACGCAGGATATCATCACTTTGTTGAATGCCATCCACCTGCTCCGGGACGGTAGCCGGTTCACGCACCAGCGTACGGAATGTTTCCATTGGCGCGTCTTTACGCGGCACGGATTTCGCTTCTCTGGAGCGCCCCAACTGTTCGGCTAGTCGCTGAAGTTCGGGTTGTTGCGTCAGGAACTCACCGTATTTCACCATCAGCTGATAATCACCGCGCTTGATTTGGCCTGCGCTCATGTCCCACAAACGACCCGCTGCGTTGTCATTTTCCGCCAGCACAGGTTCCAGTTGGCCACTGAACGTCATCCGTTCCTGCACTTCACTGAGCAACTGTTCGCGTTCTTCTTCCAGTAGCTGCTGATTCAGCGTTGTGGTTTGCACCACCAGGCTCAGGCGCCAGCGCTGGAGAAATAGTGTATGCAGTGCAGGCGTAAACGTACTGTTGTCATCGACCAGTTGCTGCGCTTGCCCAGCCCATGGTGAGTGGAGTCGGTGCAGGAGCGCTAAGATTTGCGGCAGTTGGACGATAAACTGCGGAGTGGAGAGGAGCTGACTTTGCTGGTAGCACGTAACCTCTTCTGTGAGCTCCGGCGGTACATGGGTATCTTTGAGGCGGCTACGTAACGCTTCACGCCAGCGGGGGACATCGTCAGTAATCGCTTTTTTTAGCCGGGGAAATTTTTTGAAAAAGACCGCCATCTGCGGGGAAGCCAGCAGTGCGATGATCATCTCTTCGATCATCCCCTCTTCGCCGACCGCCAGCATGATATTCAGCGTATCAAGGGTCAGCATTGTTGTGCCTGTCGGATCTGCGTACCGACGTCCTGCAGGCTGGCTTCAATGCGGCCTAACCAGTCACTATGGATAAACAGACATTTTTGCTGTTCACTAAATTCGCTGTGCTGCTGGTGCCATTCGTTGTCGAGCGCTTCAAGCTGCTGTTTTATCTCACTGGGCATGCCTTCTTCTGATGTACCGGGTAACGCCAGTCGAGAACCCTGTAAGCTGACGTCGCGTACGACCAGGTGCTGAGCGCTGTCGACTTCCATATTCAGCGTCTGGGCAAATCCGATACCGTTTAATTTTCCGCGGATCTCGCCGCCTTTAGTCAGCCATAGCTCCAGAGCGCCGCGTTCAAAGGCAATATGGATAACGTCCATATCATGCAGCTTTAAGGGCTTTTGCAGCAGTAATGTCACGACTGAAGATGTGGCTTCCGGCGGTAAATCATAATGAGGACGGCGGCTGAACATGCCGCCCTGACGAATTACCGTGAAGGCCGTTTTATCACTTTGCTGTTGCTGTAGCTGGATGCGGCGCTGCATTATTGCCCCAAGGCGCGTCAACATTGTCTGCTGCTGCCAGGCGTGCCCGGTCATCAATATTTCGATTTGTTGCTGCATCAGATTCAGGCTTTGCGCGTCGTACCACAGGCAATCTTTCAGCAGAATAAGATCGATTGGTGCAACGGCATCGCGTCCGCTAAAGAAGGCGCTGGCCTGCAACAGGCGGATTGCCTTTTTCCAACGACGGTCAGAGACGTAAGGGGCGTTCGGTAGCGCATCCAGTTGCTGGCGCAGGGTGAAAATCAATTCAAATACACGATCGGGGAGCGTGATTTTGCCAATGTCTTTTTGCCACTGGTAGTACTCTTCGTCCGTCACTTGTAATGTTGTTGGAACGGGGTTGTCACTTTCATCCTGCTGGCTTAGCAGCATGGAGCGGAAGTTGGCCTTGTCCTGGACTTTATCCAGCCACAGGCGAATCAGCATACGGTCGTACAATGCTTCCAGGCTGCTGTCCGCTTCAGGTAGTTCGTTGGAGGCCGCGACCAGCAGGCGCATCGGGATTTTCTCCTCGTGTGCGCCGTTGCGGAAGTGGCGTTCGTTAATGGCGGTCAGCAGGGTGTTGAGAATGGCCGGGCCTGCTTTCCAGATTTCATCAAGAAAAACAATTTCGGCTTCAGGAAGATAGCCTGCTGTTAAGCGTTCGTAGCGACCTTCATCTTTAAGCGCCTGAATGGATAGCGGGCCAAAGACCTCTTCAGGTGTCGAGAAGCGCGTCATCAGATATTCGAAAGCACGGGCATTTTTAAAGGCAAACTTCAGTCGGCGAGCGATTAAGCTTTTCGCGATCCCTGGAGGGCCTAATAAGAAGACGCTCTCGCCGCTGAGCGCGGCCAGCAGACAAAGGCGAATGGCGTGACTACGTTCATAAAGTCCCTTTTCCAGCGCATTGCTCAGACGGGAAATTCTTTCCGCTAATAAATGTGGGTGAGCCATAATGAAGTGGCGTCCTTTCGCCAAATGTACCGCGTTAAACAGCGAGTATAGATGTTTAGCCCCTGGGCTGTAATAGACTGAAGGCGCGTTTATTTTTCTTTGAGCCAGATTAATCTGGTCTCATTTAGGGGTACGATTTTGCGATTAATCGTGCATACTGTGCGCCTTTTTGTGGGCCAAGGGACGACGCACACATTTCTTATATATACACCATATCAATCAAGCTGCACCAAGGCGGCAATGGAGTTATTCCCTGGGATGGGCGGAATAACGAATGCAGCCAACGCGGAGGTAGCCTGAACGATGATGTGTATAAACGAAAGACGAGTCTATGAGCACTGATAATAAGCAATCATTGTCTGCGATTACCCTCGCGGCCATTGGGGTTGTCTACGGTGATATTGGTACCAGCCCACTTTATACGCTTCGTGAATGTTTGTCCGGGCAGTTTGGTTTTGGCGTTGAACGTGATGCCGTGTTTGGTTTTCTCTCGCTGATTTTCTGGCTGCTGATCCTGGTTGTTTCCGTTAAATATCTGTCATTTGTTATGCGTGCTGATAACGCCGGGGAAGGCGGGATCCTGACGCTGATGTCGTTGGCCGGGCGTAATACGTCGGCGCGAACGACCTCGATGCTGGTGATTATGGGATTGATTGGCGGCAGCTTTTTCTATGGCGAGGTGGTGATTACGCCAGCCATTTCGGTGATGTCGGCGATTGAAGGTCTGGAGATTATTGCTCCACAGCTGGATACCTGGATTGTTCCTCTCTCTATTATCGTACTTACCCTGCTGTTTTTGATTCAAAAACACGGTACCGGCATGGTCGGTAAGCTGTTTGCGCCGATTATGCTGATATGGTTCCTGGTACTTGCCGTGCTGGGTGTACGCAGCATTATTGCGAATCCGGAAGTGTTGCATGCCCTAAATCCGTATTGGGCTGTTCATTTCTTCCTGGAATTCAAAACGCTGTCCTTTATTGCGCTGGGCGCGGTGGTGCTGTCGATTACCGGTGTTGAAGCGTTGTATGCGGATATGGGCCACTTCGGTAAGCTACCGATTCGCCTGGCATGGTTCTCCGTCGTATTGCCTTCGCTGGTGTTGAATTATTTTGGTCAGGGTGCGTTGCTGTTAAAGCATCCCGAAGCGATCAAAAACCCGTTCTTCCTGCTGGCACCGGACTGGGCGCTGATTCCGCTGCTGATCCTTGCCGCGCTGGCAACGGTTATCGCCTCTCAGGCGGTGATCTCCGGTGTATTCTCACTGACACGCCAGGCTGTGCGTCTGGGGTATTTATCGCCGATGCGGATTATCCATACTTCAGAAATGGAATCGGGTCAGATCTATATTCCTTTCGTAAACTGGATGCTTTATTTCGCCGTGGTTATCGTGATCGTGAGCTTTGAGCACTCCAGTAATCTGGCTGCTGCGTACGGTATTGCGGTAACGGGAACGATGGTACTGACGTCCATTCTGTCGACGACCGTGGCGCGGCAAAACTGGCACTGGAATAAATACTTCGTCTTCCTGATCCTGGTTGCGTTCCTGTGCATCGATGTTCCGTTGTTCTCTGCAAACCTCGATAAGCTCGTTTCAGGCGGCTGGTTGCCGCTCTCGCTGGGTCTGGTGATGTTCACGATTATGACGACCTGGAAAAGTGAACGCTTCCGTCTGCTGCGTCGTATGCATGAGCACGGTAACTCTCTGGAGGCGATGATTGCCTCGCTGGAGAAATCCCCACCGGTGCGCGTGCCAGGAACGGCGGTGTATATGTCCCGTGCGTTGAACGTCATCCCGTTTGCGCTGCTGCATAATCTCAAACACAACAAAGTGTTGCATGAACGCGTTATTCTGCTGACGTTGCGCACTGAAGACGCACCCTATGTACACAATGTACGTAGAGTGCAGATTGAGCAACTGTCGCCTACCTTCTGGCGCGTGGTGGCCAGTTATGGCTGGCGTGAAACGCCAAACGTTGAGGAAGTGTTCCACCGCTGTGGTTTGGAAGGCTTAAGTTGCCGGATGATGGAAACCTCCTTCTTTATGTCGCATGAGTCGCTGATTGTTGGTAAACGGCCATGGTATCTGCGCCTGCGCGGTAAGCTGTATTTGCTGTTGCAGCGTAACGCGCTACGTGCGCCGGACCAGTTTGAAATTCCGCCAAACCGGGTGATTGAACTCGGTACTCAGGTCGAGATTTAATGTTGTTGACGCCCTCTTTCATCGTGAAAGGGGGCGTTTTGTTTGACCCCTCTCAGTTTTCTTTTCATCTCATGATAATCCTTGCGAAACGTTTCAATGGCGATCACATTTTCGTAACCTCGCGGTGGTTTTCTGTGCACCCTTCAGATTAAACTTATCGTCAGCGAAACGTTTCGCTAGTGGGGAAAGTAAATGAAGAAAGGCACGGTACTCAACTCTGAAATTTCATCGGTGATCTCCCGTCTGGGGCATACCGATACGCTGGTGGTATGTGATGCGGGTTTACCTATCCCGAATAGCACAGCCCGTATCGATATGGCATTAACCCAGGGCGTACCTTCTTTTATGCAGGTGCTGGATGTGGTCACACGTGAAATGCAGGTCGAGGCGGCCATTCTCGCGACGGAAATTAAACAACATAATCCGCAACTCCACGAAACGTTGCTCAACCACATTGAGCAACTGCAACAACACCAGGGAAACACCATAGAAATTCGTTACACCACGCATGAACATTTCAAAAAACAAACCGCAGACAGTCAGGCGGTAATTCGCAGCGGAGAGTGTTCTCCGTATGCGAATATTATTCTTTGTGCTGGCGTCACGTTCTGAGGCCATCATGAACGCATTACTGCAACTCAAAGGGATCGACAAAGCGTTCCCCGGCGTAAAAGCGCTATCTGGCGCCGCATTGAATGTCTATCCTGGTCGCGTAATGGCGCTGGTAGGCGAAAACGGCGCGGGCAAATCCACCATGATGAAAGTCCTGACCGGCATCTATACCCGTGATGCCGGTTCTTTATTATGGTTGGGGAAAGAAACCACCTTCAACGGCCCAAAATCCTCCCAGGAAGCCGGGATTGGCATTATTCACCAGGAGCTGAACCTGATCCCGCAACTCACCATCGCTGAGAACATTTTTCTTGGCCGTGAGTTTGTAAATCGCTTTGGCAAAATAGACTGGAAGAAGATGTATGCCGAAGCCGATCTGCTGCTCGCCAAACTCAATCTGCGCTTTAAAAGCGACAGGCTGGTGGGTGAGTTGTCGATTGGCGATCAGCAGATGGTTGAAATTGCCAAAGTGCTGAGCTTTGAATCGAAGGTCATCGTGATGGATGAACCGACCGACGCCCTTACCGATACCGAAACCGAATCTCTGTTCCGCGTGATCCGCGAACTTAAATCGCAGGGGCGTGGCATCGTCTATATCTCCCACCGTATGAAAGAGATCTTCGAGATTTGCGATGACGTGACCGTTTTCCGCGACGGGCAGTTTATTGCCGAGCGTGAAGTTGCCTCGTTAACTGAAGATTCGCTGATTGAAATGATGGTGGGACGTAAGCTGGAAGATCAGTACCCGCGTCTGGATAAAGCGCCGGGTGATGTACGCCTGAAAGTCGATAACCTGTGCGGCCCAGGGGTGAGCAGTGTTTCATTCACGCTGCGCAAAGGCGAGATCCTTGGGGTATCGGGCCTGATGGGGGCCGGGCGAACCGAATTGATGAAAGTCCTGTACGGTGCACTGCCGCGTACCAGCGGTTACGTCACACTGGATGGCCATGAAGTTGTCACCCGTTCGCCGCAGGATGGTCTGGCTAACGGTATCGTCTATATTTCTGAAGACCGTAAACGCGATGGTTTAGTGCTGGGCATGTCGGTGAAAGAGAATATGTCATTGACCGCGTTGCGCTATTTCAGCCGTGCCGGCGGAAGCCTGAAGCATAAAGATGAGCAGCAGGCGGTAGGTGATTTTATTCGTCTGTTCAATGTGAAAACGCCATCGATGGAACAGGCTATCGGCCTGCTTTCTGGTGGTAACCAGCAAAAAGTGGCGATTGCACGCGGCCTGATGACCCGACCAAAAGTGCTGATCCTCGATGAGCCAACACGCGGCGTTGATGTTGGCGCCAAGAAAGAAATCTATCAGCTTATCAACCAGTTTAAGGCCGATGGGCTGAGCATCATTCTGGTCTCTTCTGAGATGCCAGAAGTGTTGGGCATGAGCGATCGAATTATCGTTATGCATGAAGGGCATCTCGGCGGTGAGTTCACTCGCGAGCAGGCCACTCAGGAAGTATTAATGGCTGCCGCTGTGGGCAAGCTTAATCGCGTGAATCAGGAGTAAAAAAGATGACAACCCAGGCTGTTTCTGGTCGCCGTTATTTCACTAAAGCATGGCTTCTGGAGCAAAAGTCGCTCATCGCTCTGTTAGTGCTGATTGCGATTGTTTCCACCATGAGCCCGAACTTTTTTACTGTTAATAACCTGTTCAATATTCTCCAGCAAACGTCGGTAAACGCCATTATGGCCGTTGGCATGACGCTGGTCATCCTGACGTCGGGTATCGATCTGTCCGTCGGTTCCCTGCTGGCGCTCACCGGTGCGGTTGCTGCTTCCGTTGTAGGAATTGAAGTCAACGCGCTGGTCGCCGTCGCGGCAGCATTGGCGCTGGGCGCTGCTGTTGGTGCGTTAACCGGGGTGATTGTCGCAAAAGGTCGCGTACAGGCATTTATCGCCACGCTGGTGATGATGCTGCTGCTGCGTGGTGTGACGATGGTGTACACCAATGGGAGTCCGGTAAATACCGGCTTTACCGACAATGCCGATCTGTTTGGCTGGTTTGGTATTGGTCGTCCGTTAGGCGTCCCGACGCCGGTGTGGATTATGGGGATTGTCTTCCTGGCGGCGTGGTACATGCTGCATCACACCCGTCTGGGCCGATATATCTATGCGCTGGGTGGTAACGAAGCGGCAACGCGTCTGTCTGGTATCAGCGTCAGTAAAATCAAAATCATCGTTTATTCACTCTGTGGGCTGCTGGCTTCGCTGGCGGGCATCATTGAAGTGGCGCGTCTTTCCTCTGCACAACCCACGGCGGGTACCGGCTACGAGCTGGATGCTATTGCAGCGGTGGTGTTAGGCGGTACCAGCCTGGCGGGCGGTAAAGGACGAATTGTTGGGACGCTGATCGGCGCATTGATTCTTGGTTTCCTCAATAATGGTTTGAATTTGTTAGGTGTATCCTCCTATTACCAGATGATCGTCAAAGCGGTGGTGATTTTGCTGGCGGTACTGGTAGACAACAAAAAGCAGTAACAACGATTACAGGACATCTTAAATATGAACATGAAAAAACTGGCTACCCTGGTTTCTGCTGTTGCGCTGAGCGCCACCGTGAGCGCGAATGCGATGGCGAAAGATACCATTGCGCTGGTGGTCTCCACGCTTAATAACCCGTTCTTTGTCTCCCTGAAAGATGGCGCGCAAAAAGAGGCGGATAAGCTGGGCTACAACCTGGTGATTCTGGATTCACAGAATAACCCGGCGAAAGAACTGGCAAACGTTCAGGACCTCACGGTTCGTGGAACAAAAATACTGCTGATTAACCCGACGGACTCCGATGCTGTGGGTAACGCTGTGAAGATGGCTAACCAGGCGAAGATTCCGGTTATCACTCTCGACCGCGTAGCGTCTAAAGGTGAAGTGGTAAGCCATATTGCGTCTGATAACGTGCTGGGCGGCAAAATTGCGGGTGATTACATCGCGAAAAAAGCCGGTGAAGGCGCGAAAGTTATCGAACTGCAGGGCATTGCCGGAACGTCCGCGGCGCGTGAGCGTGGCGAAGGTTTCCAGCAGGCCGTTGCGGCACACAAATTTAACGTACTGGCCAGCCAGCCGGCAGACTTCGACCGTACCAAAGGCCTGAACGTCATGCAGAACCTGCTGACCGCACATCCTGATGTGCAGGCGGTATTTGCCCAGAACGATGAAATGGCGCTGGGTGCATTGCGCGCACTGCAAACTGCGGGTAAATCTGATGTGATGGTGGTTGGATTTGACGGCACACCTGATGGCGAAAAAGCAGTAAATGATGGCAAACTGGCTGCGACTATTGCTCAGTTGCCGGATCAGATTGGCGCGAAAGGCGTTGAGACTGCGGATAAAGTCCTGAAAGGCGAGAAGGTTCAGGCTAAATATCCGGTTGACCTGAAGCTGGTCATCAAGCAGTAATACCGATTCAGGTCGCTCGTGGCCTGATGGAGACATAAATACGCCATCGTTAGACCTGGTTCTGAAGATGAAAGCGTAAAAAGAAAAGCAGGGCACGCGCCACCCTAACCCGGTGGCGCACTTTGACTTGGAATACCTAACATGAAAACCGCAGGCAACCTCGTTGTTCTTGGCAGCATTAATGCCGATCACATCCTCAACCTTAACTCTTTCCCGACACCGGGTGAAACCGTAACCGGTAGTCAATATCAGGTGGCGTTTGGCGGTAAAGGCGCGAATCAGGCGGTTGCTGCAGGGCGTAGTGGCGCGAATATCGCGTTCATTGCCTGTACGGGTGATGACGATATTGGCGAAAGTGTTCGTAAACAGTTAGCCCGCGATAATATTGATATTGCCCCGATTAGCGTTATTTCGGGTGAATCGACCGGTGTGGCGTTGATTTTTGTGAATGCCGAAGGTGAGAACGTTATCGGTATTCATGCCGGCGCGAATGCTGCTCTTTCTCCGGCGTTAGTAGAAGCACAGCGTGACCGTATTGCTCAGGCGTCTGCGTTACTGATGCAATTAGAATCACCGATCGAAAGCGTGTTGGCTGCGGCAAAGATAGCGCAGCAAAACAAGACTACGGTTGCCCTGAATCCGGCCCCGGCACGTGAACTATCTGACGAGCTGCTGGCGCTGGTGGATATTATTACCCCAAATGAAACCGAAGCTGAAAAGCTGACGGGGATCCGGGTAGAAAACGATGAAGATGCAGCTAAAGCGGCGCAGGCATTGCACGCGAAGGGTATTCATACTGTACTGATTACCCTGGGAAGTCGCGGTGTTTGGGCCAGCGTAAACGGTGAAGGTCGTCGTGTGCCCGGGTTTAAAGTGGATGCTGTTGATACTATCGCTGCCGGAGATACCTTTAACGGCGCGTTAATCACAGCGTTACTGGAAGAGACTCCGCTATCGGAAGCCATCCGTTTTGCACATGCTGCCGCGGCGATTGCGGTCACACGTAAAGGTGCACAGCCTTCCGTTCCATGGCGTGAAGAAATCGAAGCGTTTTTAAGTCAACAGAGGTAACGCTTGGCTACAATGAAGGACGTTGCCCGCCTGGCGGGTGTTTCCACGTCGACGGTTTCTCACGTCATTAATAAAGATCGCTTTGTCAGTGAAGCGATCACTGACAAAGTTGATGCGGCGATCAAAGCGCTTAACTATGCGCCTTCCGCGTTGGCGCGTAGTCTCAAACTGAATCAGACCCGCACTATTGGCATGTTAATCACAGCCAGTACCAATCCCTTTTATTCTGAGCTGGTTCGTGGTGTTGAACGTAGCTGCTTTGAGCGCGGTTACAGCCTGGTGTTGTGCAACACCGAAGGTGATGAGCAGCGTATGAACCGTAATCTGGAAACGTTGATGCAAAAGCGGGTAGACGGCTTGCTACTGCTCTGCACGGAAACACATCAGCCTTCCAAAGAAATCATGCAGCGTTACCCTTCTATACCCACTGTTATGATGGACTGGTCGCCTTTTGATGGTGAAAGCGATCTGATTCAGGATAACTCCCTGTTAGGTGGGGATTTAGCCACCCAGCACCTTATCGAAAAAGGGTTTACGCGCATTGCCTGCATCACGGGCCCTCTGGATAAAACACCGGCGCGTCTGCGTCTGGAAGGGTATCGTGCGGCAATGAAGCGTGCAGGGCTGGCTATCCCGGACGGTTACGAGATCACCGGTGACTTCGAGTTTGGCGGTGGGTTTGAAGCTATGCAAACGCTGTTGTCGCATAAAGACCGCCCACAGGCTGTTTTTACCGGCAATGATGCGATGGCGGTTGGAGCATATCAGGCTTTATATCAGTCTGGATTGCGTATCCCGCAGGATATGGCGGTAGTCGGTTATGATGACATAGAACTGGCGCGCTATATGACGCCGCCGCTGACAACTATTCACCAACCGAAAGATGAGTTGGGCGAACTGGCCATTGATGTGTTAATCCACCGTATGGCACAGCCCGCATTGCAGCAGCAGCGCTTGCAGCTTACTCCTGTTCTGATGGCGCGGGGGTCGGTTTAGGCTTGTGCCGCTCTTTGATCAGATTGCGCCCATCTTTGGCTCTTAACAGCATAAACATCAGCGCCGATACGACGGTGATCGCGCCCATTGTAATAAAGGTATAGTGGAACTGTTCGACCGTATTGGTTCCTTCCATACCTTCGTAGATACGCAGAACCGCGGCACTGATGGCAACCCCTAAACTAATAGACAGCTGCTGCGTAACGGCTAAAACGCTGTTGCCGCTGCTGGCGTTCTCATCAGTCAAATCTGCCAGGGTAATGGTATTCATCGAGGTAAACTGGGTGGACATCGCCATACCTAAAATGAACAGTGGCAGGATTAGCATCCAGACCGGCATGGCTGGGGACTGCAACGAGAACTGTGCAATCATCAGGCCGATGAACACCGTAACACCTACCAGTGTGGTCCGGTAGCCGAGTTTGCGCAGAACCTGCGTCACCATGGATTTTGCCAGAATTGAACCCAACGCCGTTGGCGCCATCATGCAACCGGCTATCAGAGCCGGATATCCAAAGCCTACCTGCAACATGAGCGGCATTAAGAAGGGCACACACCCTGTACCCAGGCGAGTGGCGAGGTTTCCGGCGATGCCAACAGAAAATGTCCGAGTCTTAAATATCGGAAGCGATATCAGCGGCGTTGGGTGGCGACGCGCATGGCGAATATAGGCGAGTAGTAACAACACACTGGCAAGAATAATACCGAGTGCGACCCAGGTCTCGACAAGCTTCTCACCGAACAATTCAACACCGCTGGAAAACAGCACCAGGCTTAGACCAAAGAGAAAGAAACCGGTCATATCGAAGCCGCGGCGTGGTGTGGTGAAGTTCGGCATATATTTGCGGGCATAGAAGATACCGGCGATGCCGATGGGAATATTAATCAGAAAGATCCAGTGCCAACTGGCCCACGTTACCAGCACGCCACCCAGTACCGGACCTAAAATCGGTCCAACAAGACCGGGCATGGTCACGAAATTAAGCACAGGGAGCAGCTCGCTGCGTGGGTAAGCACGCAATAATGCCAGACGGGCAACAGGCATCATCATTGCGCCACCGATACCCTGTATCACGCGGAAAACCACCAGTTCACTTAATGAGCTGGAAAGTGCACAAGCCAACGATCCCAACGTAAACAGGCTAACGGCAATCATAAATACGCGCCGGGTCCCGAATCTGTCAGCCAACCATCCACTCACCGGGATCAGCATAGCGACGGTCAGGGTATAGCTGATAATGGCTGATTGCATGGCAAGCGGGGAGCGGTTAAGACTATGTGCTATTGCGGGTAAGGCTGTGTTGAGAATAGTGGCATCTAATGCCTGCATAAAAAAGGCCATGGCGGCTATCCATGGCAATCCAGCCATACTGCGCGATTTCTTTTCTGACATAGATTATTTATCCGGGAGCTCGTTTGGGGCTATCAGTAATGCCTGACAAGCGGCAAAGGCGCGTTCGCCATCGCTATCTTCTATTGCATCGACAATGGCCTGGTGCAAATCCAGCTTGACCACATCGTTATAGGTAATCGACGTAAAGTAGGTCTGATAAACGGAATGGAACAATGATGCGAAGGATATCAGGAATGGATTCGCGCTCATTTCATAAATGTGCTCATGCCAGGCAATATCAACTTCAATCCAACGTTCGCGTCTGAAGTTTCTTTTCAGCTCGACCATCTCTTCCATTAATGTATTGAGATGGGCTTTCTGCTCTGCCGTACCAATCGTCGCCGCCAGCGAACACGCCTGAGGCTCCAGGCTAATACGCATCACCAGAAAGTGTTTAATGACCTGTGGGAAATTATCTTCCGTCATCCACCAGGTGAGCAGCTCCTGATCGAGGAAGTTCCAATTTGCCTGCGGCATAACGCGTGTACCAATGCGTGGGCGCGGTAATACCATACCTTTAGCCGTTAATGTCTTAACTGCTTCCCTTACCGCAGTTCGGCTCACGCCAAACTGATCGCCCAGCTCAATTTCACCTGGCAGGATGGCGCCGGGTGCATATTCACCTTTTAATATTCTCTGAGCCAGCTTTTCTGCCAGAACATAGGAAAGATTCTTTTGGGCAGCTATCTGTTGGGCATTTAAAGGCATGAATGTTCTTCCTTACGCTTTTTCTTATTCATTAGTATGCCATCAGGGAGTGTGATTGCGGCTGCAAAAACGGCAAATTGCTTATTTTATGGCATGTTAATGGTGGTTTTGGTGAAAAAACACGCATTCGGAAAGTTATTTCAAATTTCCCCTTGTCAGCCTGAAATAACTCCCTATAATGCGCCTCCACTGACACGGAACAACGGATTACAAGCCGCCGGGTCAGCGGGGTTCCACTGAGAACTCTGGCGAAGAAAGCGAAATTAAATGCTTGACTTCGTGGCGGGATGGCGTAATATGCACACCCCGCGCCGCTGAGAAAAAGCGAAGCGGCACTGCTCTTTAACAATTTATCAGACAATCTGTGTGGGCACTCGAAGATACGGATTCTTAACGTCGCAAGACGAAAAA